>JAILCB010000092.1 GCA_024680595.1 Lachnospiraceae bacterium
CGGGGCCCGGAAAACCGTGCCGTCCATGATTCCCCGAATGGTGCCGTTGGGACTCTTATACATCTCATGAAGGCTATACTCCTCCACCCTGGCATCATTGGGAGTGATGGTGGCGCATTTCACAGCCACTCCCAGACGAATAGCGGCATGGGCCGCATCGATGGTCACCTGGTCCCGGGTCTCATCCCTCTTCTTCAATCCCAAATCATAGTACTCTGTCTTCAAATTAATATAGGGGAATATTAGCTCGTCCTTAATCTCCTGCCAGATGATTCTGGTCATCTCATCCCCGTCCATCTCAACCAGGGGTGTCTTCATTTCGATTCTTGCCATATGTCTCTCCTTATTATGTAAACCTATAATCACAACTGCCCGGTCGCAAAAAGGCCGGGCAGTCTTGCATCCACATTATAACCTATTTATCAGAAAGTGACCACCTTCCGACAGGTATTTTTCATCTCCCGTGACTTCAGAACTCCAAGGGACCCATTCCGCTAGCAGGTAATCCGAAAGCCGTTCCAGCTTCTAGCCTGACTTCAGAACCCTACGCGACCCATTCCGCTAGCAGGTAATCCGAAAGCCGTTCCGCCTTCTAGCCTGACTTCAAAACCCTACCGGACCCATTCCGCTAGCAGGTAATCCGGGAGCCGTTCCAGCTTCTAGCCTGACTGCGAAAACACCGTCTGCCTGGTTCCACTAATAGGTAACTACAATCCGGCAGGTATTTTTCCCTCCTCCCGTAACCGTGGTAGCCGTGGTCTGTCCGGGACTCAGGCCATATACATATCCCTTATAGTCCACAAGGGCCACCTCCTCATTGGCGCACTTCCATTCAAAGTTCTTCAGCTTGGTACTGGTCATCTTTATCTTTTTCTTTTGTCCAATCTTTACTACAATACTAGGCGTCTTAATTACCGGAGGTGTCACATTCACCTTCATTACGACCTTTGTGCCATTATTCATGGATACGGTGATATTCACGCTTCCGGCACTGACTGCCGTGATTTTTCCCTTTGCATCCACAGTGGCCACATTGTCACTGGCAGAGATAAAGGTCAAATCCTTCCGTTTCACCCCGGACACCTTTATCTTCTTTTTGTATCCGGTTTTCATGGTCAGGGCGGAAGTCTCCAGAATAGGAATCTCCACCTTTAGCTTGCCCTTCACCTTGACCTTGGAGTACTGGGCGATAATCGTTGCCCTGCCACCCTTATGGACCTTGATCACTCCGGTAGTGGGATGAATCTGGGCCACAGTGGGCTTACATTTGAGAATCCACTTATCCGGCTTCAGTCCGGGATAGGTCAGGTAATCACAGGCGGAAACCGTGCAATTCCCCTGTGACAGGGAGATGACAGAAAGCTGCTGATCCACCACCGTAATCTTGACCACCACGGGAACCTGATTTCCCGATTTGAAATAGCCGTCAATACGGGCTGTCCCCTCATGCTTTGCCTTCACCTTACCCTTTTTGCTAACAGATGCCGCATAGGAGTTACTGTTGTCATAGAAGGCAAACTCACTGGAATAGGCCGCGAAATAGGAGGAAATATCCACCTTTTCCTTCTTGACCAGGGCAATCTTTATGACCCTGCGGCCCTCCGCCTTATCGGCCAAATCATCCTCGTCATCCTCCGCCCCGGGCTCTCCAACCGCAACCCAGCGGGCATATATCGTAGTATCCTCCGTAATAGGAGTGGTGAAATCAAATTCTTTCTTGAATTTCTTATCCTTATACCAGCCCTTAAAGTTGTAGGCTACCCGGACCGGCGTAGAGGGTTTTTTGGCCGTATTACCTTTCAAAACTCTCTGGCTCTCAATGTCAGGTCCGCCGTTCATCTCAAAGGTCACGGTATAATAGATGGGATCCGCCTTCTTCCAATAGGCGAACAAATCCAAATCCCCGGTGGCTAATGTGCCATCTACAAACTCCGTTCCGCCGCCATCCGGCTCCGTATACCAGCCCACAAAGACATATTCATCGTCTTCCCAGACAGGGGCCTCGGACAGGGAAACCTTTTCACCCTTACGGACTTTCATGGTCTTAATCGTCTCTGAACCGCCCATTCTATGGAAGGTGATAATAGCGGCATCTACCCAATTGGCATAGTAGATAGCATCATCCTCAACGGGATACTCCGTATAGGTTCCTCCGGACTTCAGCATAATTTCGCCATTATTATCGACTAGCTGAGTGCCGCCGCCCTCTTTCTCCGTATACCAGCCGTCAAAGATCTTGCTGCCATAGGGCAGAACCGTATTATCCAGCTTCCTGACACCGGCGGAATGCTCTGTGGGAATCTTTGAAACTTTTTCCCCATCCAGCACCTGCACCTCTTCCAGCTCATCATTGTAGCAATAGTCAAAGGAAATGGTGTGCCACTTCCGCCATTTGGCATAGAGATCGTGGTCCGCATTAATATAGGTAAAGCTGTTTCTGGCAACCTCATTTCCGTTGCTGTCCTTCTCATACCAGCCCTCGAAATGATAACCGGGATAATAGGAATCGGAAATTTGAGTTTTCTTGGCAATCTCATCCTGGGTCAGGGCAGAACCCTTCAGCAATTTATTAAGGGAGAGTGTGTCCCCCGCAGGATTCATGTAATTGAAGCTGATAATATAATAGGTATTTATCTTTGCATAAATATAGTAATTCTGTGCATCACTGTCTATATATGAAGGATTACCGCTATCCAGAGGGGTGTAGAAGCGTTTTGTATAGCCAATGTCCTTATACCAGCCTGCCAGTTCACGCCGGCCTGGAACCAGATTCAGCCTGTCCACAGCCCCCTGCGCCACATCCTTATCCACGGTGGCATGGGCCACAAGATCACAGGAGGATATAATATCGCCCACCTCATTCATGAAATAGATCTTGAATGGAACCTTCCATACCGCCGTGAGGGTAAAGGTCTCGGCATCATTATCATATTTGTAAATGTCCGTATAGTCCCTATATACTATATCCTCATGCTGCCAATGGGAAAAGGTCATATTTACGGTATTTCCATCACTGTCCGTGGTGGTCTTGGTCATCATACTGCCATCCGGCCAGGCTCCGGGACTGGAATCCAATATACCGTCAGAATAGCTGGAGCCATACTCTATGATGACCCCGTCCGTGTAGCCGCTGGGAAGACCTGTAGCACCATTCGGATCAAATACCAGCTTTACCGAATTCTTCCAATATGCATATAGATAATAGAATGTGGTCCCGCTTGGGCTCAGTGTGTAGGACAAATTTGCGCTGCCATTGGTAGGAATCGATCTGGACCAGCCCATGAAATAGTGCTTATATGCCTCCGGGCAATAGTAATTCTTTGCGTCATCGGCAGTAATGGACCCAGTCTGATTGGCCCAGATCACTGTTCCATATTTCTGGGCAATCTTATCTAAATCAGAATCCCCGGTGGGCGTCACACTTCTCAAATCCAGAATAATATTCAGAGTACCATCCACTACACATTGGTATCTATTATTATTGAGATTGTGGGAAGTATTGTCTACAACGGCACTATGCCAGGCGTCATCCAAATCCTCCTCCGTGCTGCCGCTTTGTCCAATGACAAAAACAATGGCCGGATTGGCGGAACTGTCCGTAAAAGCATCCGAATGTATATTAGTAAAGCCCGTCTCCTCATGAATTCTGAGATCTGTTATGGTACCCACGCCATCAAAGGCATGGCTTCCTATATGTGTCACCGTAGAAGGAATCTCAACCGTCCCGGTAAGCCCCGTACACATATAATATGCATAAGCGGCTAT
>JAILCB010000120.1 GCA_024680595.1 Lachnospiraceae bacterium
AATAATACTGTCGTGGCTCATCGCAGTCTGGGAGGTCAAGTGAGGAAATTTCACTGATCTTGCAGAGACCGTCCGCTTTGTGGACAACATAATCCCCTGTTTTGTACATGAAAACCTCCTTCTCGATGATGAATCTGCAGAGGTACAGATTCGTTTTCCTGTAATACCGTATACTATATTACCACATTTTGACCTATTTTGTAATAAAAAGTTTATAAATAATAGGCGGAAATTCGGAAAAAGGCTAGTATTTATCTATATTCTACTGCTCCACGGTAATGATATCATTTAATATGTAATGGAAGGTGGGGACCGAAGAGTCCTTATTCTCCACATATCCTTTGGACAAATCAATGGTGTCCTCCGGATTAGAGGGATCCACTCCTGTATAATCCCCCTCAAATACCATTATTTCCCCATTCTTCAGCTGTTTAATGGTTTCATCTACTATAGCCGGAGTGTCTCTGGGTATTAGGAGACTATTCATATCCACTATCTGGACCCAGTCCTTATCAAAACCTGCCCTGGCATCATTTCCATTTATGGTAGCATCAATGTGTTTCTCAATGGATTCCCCGCTCAAAACGGCTTCTATGGCCCCCAGGAAATAGGGGGTCCAATTAATCCGCGTGCTGGTCAGGCTGGTGCCGGGAGCAATATCCAGCATGCTTTGATTATAACCGATATGGTATATGGGGTGTCTCTTGCGGGCATTTTCACAGGCAATGGCGGGACCGATTGTGTCCGAATGCTGTGAAATCAGGACGCAGCCCTCAGAAATGAAGTCTTCGGCACATTTTCTCTCAATAGAATAATTGGTCCATGTGTTTGTATATTTCACCTTCATTACAGCCTGGGGAACCTGGCTCCTGACGCCCAGTATGAAGGCAGTGAAGCCTGATATGACCTCTGCGTTGGGAAAGGATGCCACATAGCCCACTATGGCCTCATCGGGATGGATGACACCATATTCTATCATTTGCTTAATCTTTAATCCTGCGATTACCCCGGACACATACCGGCCTTCATAAATTGTGCCCATAAAGGTGTGATAGTTACTGTAAAAAGGCTCTTCATTGACGTTATCGGCACTGGCCGCACAGAATTCCACATCAGGGTATTGTCCGGCCAATTCCTTGGCTAGAGGGCAGAATTGGCTGCTGGTGGTGAAAATGAGATTGCAGCCATTATTTATGAGATACATGAAAGCCTTTTCACTGTTTTCCACATTAATATTACTCTGTACATAGGTTTCCACCCTATCTCCCAGGGCAGCCTCCACAGCGTGCTGGGACCGGATGAAATTAAAGGTATAAGGAGTGCTCTCATCTCCGGAATAGATAAAGCCCACCTTGATTGTTTGAATTTTGTTATTCTGTACCCCGAAATGATAACTGAAGAGGGCCGCCATTGCTATGGCAAAGAGTGCTGTAAGGATACTGATAATATTGATACGCTTCATTGATGCCTCCTTATTGGCTTTGATTCTGCGATTTAGAGTGCCTGCGGATAGGGCTTTATAAGTCTGTTCTTTCCTCGTCCTTAGACACTCCGTTCACAGTAATCCTGCCCTTTGCAACTAAACGAAGCATAATATCTGTGATCTCCGGATCGAATTGGGTCCCGCGGTTTCGTCTTAATTCTTTTAGAACATAATCTAAATCCAATTTTTTTCTGTAGACACGGTTCTGGGTCATTGCGTCAAAGGCATCTGCAACCCCGATGATTCTGCCGTAAAGAGGAATATCCTTGCCCTTTAATCCGCTGACATAACCCGTACCGTTGTATTTCTCGTGGTGGTAGAGGGCCCCGTCCACTACATGCTCCACAACAGTGAAATCCTTCAGAATCTCTGCGCCCAGGGTGACGTGGGACTTCATAATGTCATATTCCTCATCGGTTAGGGCAGTGGGCTTCTTCAGGATACTGTCGGGAATTCCAATCTTTCCGATATCATGGAGAAGGGCGGCCCGTCTCAGGTTCTCGACTTCCTTCTCATTTAAGCCCATTTCCTTGGCTATCAGGACCGAGTAATCGGACACTCTCTGTGAATGCTGGCTGGTATTCTCATCCTTGGCGTCAACAGTACGCGCAATGGCCAGAATGGTCTCATTTCCGATTCGGACCTGTTCACGGGCAAGGGCCAGCTCTTTTTGCTGGAGCCTCAGAGTCTTGTGACTTCTGGTCCGGGTAAAAAACCAGGTGAACCAAATGATGGCAACCCCTCCTACAAGAGTCATATATAGGGTGAACCACCAATGGTCATGAAACATGAGCTCCTTGGAAATATGATAGGTGCTTTCCTCCAAAAGCTTCTGGTCATCATTGAGAACGCGAAGGCGGAAAGTATACTCTCCGGAGGGGATTTGATTATAAACGATGCTATTCAGTTCACTGCGCTTCACTAGGGTAGGGTTCCTGTCATATCCGTCTAATTGGTAGGAGATGTAGGGATCATCTAGAGCATAGCTGATTACCTCGGGAAGAAATTCTATTTTTTCCGTATTCCGGTTAATCTGGATAGGGGTCCCTCTTTCCACGGGATATAGGACTCCGTCTAATTTCACAAGGGAAAGCTTTGTATGGTAGGTGTGCTGCTGGATTCGATAATGATCTAAATCCAGACAGTAGACCCCGTTACTGGTGGACAGGTACAGATGATCCGAATTATCCTCGTAATTCCAGGAGTTTTCCGTCAGATTGGTAAATAGTCCCCTCTTAGAGTCCAAAAGCTCATAACCCTTTGTACTTCCTGCCAGAAGGGGCTTCTCATTTGCCACATAGAGGCCGGCACTCCCTGAAATAAAAAGCTTTCCTTCTGGGGTTGACCATATATCGTAATTATTAGAATAGGGGAAATTTTTCAAAGGCCGGATCTGGCCATTATTATCCATGAAACAGAGACCGTTACTGGTCACGATATAATAACCGTTTCCCTGTTTGGATTTGGTGACACGGAGAATAACCATGGATGTCAGACCGTCACTCTCCGTATATACACCCTCCTTCTTTCCGTCCTTGAAGCGCAGGAGGCCGTCTCCGTCGGTTCCAATTAGGATGGTTCCGTCCTCCCTTTCAAGCAGGCAGAGAATCCTGGCATTGCAAAGCTCTTTCCCAAAGGGAATGACCTTTTTCAGTTCCATATCTTTAATGAAGGCGAGTCCTCCGTCTCCGGCGGCTAGAATAGTGCCGTCTGAGCATTCAATGGCTAATCTCACCAAATCAAACATGCCGTTTTTGTAATTGAAATATTGTTGGCTTCCATTCAGGGAGACGCACAATAAACCCATTCCATGGGTGGATATCCAGAGATTCTTTGTGTTATCTGAGAGCAGGTGGCGGATTCGGGTTCCCTTCAGCTCCTCCGACAAGGTAGTCGTCAGGGGCAGATTATTAGCCAGATCGATGATATCCAGGCCCCTTTCTGTTCCTACATACAAATCATTCTGCCACTCTGTAATAGAATTGACTACTGTTCTCTGAAGACCTGCTTTTCCATAGACATCCGTGAAGGAGCTCTTGGAGAGCCTTAAGAGACCCTGTCTGCTGGAAGTAAACCAATAATTACCCTGATAATCCTGGGTCATGTGCTCGATGGAGTTCTGCACTTCATTTAGATTAATCTTGGTATAAGTGCCTTTATTGGTAAGACAGCCTACTCCGCTATTGGCACAGGCAAAGAGGGTGTCATCGTTTGAAATATAGAGACTGTTTATCTGCTGAAGTCCGTCAAAATTATAGCTTTGGAGAAATCTGAGAGCCCCATCCTCCAGTGCGAAGTGATAAACCATATTCTTGGCCGTTCCCACATAGAGGGTGTCGTCAGGGGCAAATAGACAGCAGGTATAGATTTCCTGCCAGGGTCTTTTGGTTAATTTTAGCTTTGCCTGATGGTCCTCAATTAGGTATAGCTCACCCTTAGAAGTCACAGCCGCTACGTGTCCTGAACTGTCGGAGGTTATGCTCTGGGCATAGATGATTTCCGGTATCTGCTCCAAAACCTGGAGCCCGCCATTAAGTTCTAGTATTTGGAGGGCGTCGGAGGTACCGATATAATAGCATCCGTCCGCCCCCTGGGTAATGCTGCGGATAGAATTGCTGGATAGACCGTTATTGGTATTTAAGACATTTGTGACTTTATCATTTATACACAGGGATATGCCGTTGTCATTGGTTCCAATCCACAGTCTGCCTTCGTTATCCTCATAAAGGCATCTCACATTCTTCACTGAGGGAAACTCGCTCATATGGCGGAATTCCTTGCCATTATAGCGGAATAGTCCTGCATGGGTGCCGATCCACAGTACCCCGTCATTGGTCTGGGCAATGTCATTGGCCTCCCCGCAGGGCAGACCGTTTTCGCTGTCGTAAGTGGTCTGGACATAGGAATAGAAATCAGCCTCTCTGCTGGCGGCATATGCAGGAGTAGCCATTTGCGGCAGGAGCAGGAGTATGAGTAAAAGGAGAATTGTTTTGGAAGGGGAACCTTTTGTCCGCTGGTTTCCCTCTCCGCCTGAAATATTATCCCTGTCAGTTCCGGAATCCGGGTGGGAGCCGCCTCTGGGCCAGATGGTCCTACGAATTCGCAGAACGAGATAAAGAGAGATTAGAGTAAGGAACTTGTCAGGAAAGTCTATATAGAACTCACCCAAGATATAGCATGCAAAAGACGGGAAACTGTTCTCCTTCAGTAATAGGATTACGCTGTCACCCCAGACATTGCCTATCATGCCATCATAAAGAAATACATTTATGGGAAGGGCGATCAAAATGGATAACAGAGTGAATAGGGAGCTGACCGTCATGGTGTTGAAAAGCGTCCTGAAATAGCCCTTTCTGGCATATAATCCTATTAGAATGCCGCTGGCCCCGCCGACAAGTCCATAAACGGCGGAGTCGCCATAAAGGAAGGCATAGATAATAGAGCTGCTAATTCCAACGGAGGCACCGCTTACGGGTCCGAGAATATAAGCATTGAATGCAGTACCTATAGAATCCATCCATAGGGGCAGAGAGTATTTTACGGCAAATAATTTGCCTGCTATATTGATAGCAATCCCCGTTAAAACGATGAAGATTACGGTTATATTTTTTTTGTGAGTCATATGATAGTGGACCCTTCTATTTCTATGGTTCTAAAAGCCTGATACGGACTCGGCTGAATATTTTTTAAAATTATGAATCTATTATACCTTAAATGAACAAAAAAAGGTATGAAACTACATTCAATTTTGTTAATTTTGTGTTATAATGATAAAAATTACTTTTTCAGTGTTTATTTGATATCGGTCTGGGCTTCTGTGGCCGGTAGGAGGGATCCCTAGGGAGGATACAAGATGAGAGATTCACTGTTAGCGCTGTGCAATAGCTATATTGCAAATCGGGATTTGATTGAGAAACACAGCATTTCTGAGGATCAGGAGATTAATGCTATCTGTGCCGCGCAGCTTACAGGATGCCGAATTAATATTAGCGGGGAAAAACTGGAGGAGACCAAGAAAATTATGCATGCGGGACCCAAGCTTTTGACAGAGTTTCGGTCGGATGCCTATATGGCCATGCTGGTGGGACTTGCTTCTATGGAGGATCCCGCAAAGGAGCTGGATCAGGTTGCCAGGATTTTCGACATCCTAAAGACTAAGTTCCCTCCCTCATCCTATCTGGTTTTGGGCTCCATGATTCTGAACCAGCTTTCCAAGAGAGAGAATATCAAGGAGCGGATGCTGAAGGCCAAGGATTATTATTTTGAAATGCATATTGATCATCCTTATCTGACCAATGCGGAAGATCATATTATGGCTATGCTGCTCACCTATTCGGACAAGGAGAAGGTGCAGATCTTTTCGGATACGGAGGCCGGATATGGCCAGCTGAGAATTCGGATTAAGGGCGTGAATAATGAATGTGTCCAGTCAGCCTCCCAGGTTCTGGCGTTGGGATCGGATCCGGTTGGGGATGCGGACAGGGTTGCCAGGATTCTGGAGCTTCTCTGGAAGGCCGGCAGAAAGTATGGAAAGAACCATGAATTAGGTCTTTTGGCAGTTCTGGCTCTCAGTGACAGAAGGGAGCAGGATATCGTGTCGGATATTATTGAGGTGGATGATTTCCTGGAGCAGCAGAAGGGCTATAGTCTCTTGGATCATGACAGGACTTCCCGTCTATTACATGCGGCCATGCTGACCTGTGCGGATCTCACTACTCCTCTGGGAGTGAAGGCCGGTGAGCAGTCCGGCGGTATTTCCGCTATGCTGACTACACAGTTTGTGATGACTGGTTTTATTTTTAGACTGTTCTAAGTTTCGGTATTGTTTGTGCTAATCTTTTGGTTTGGAATCGTTGACTTGAGTTGAGAGGAGGATGGAATGGCAGATATTCGTTTAGCCACCGGCGGCGCGGATGCCGCACAGAGAATTCAGATTACTCCCCAGCCCATTATTAAGAAGGATCTTATTGTTCAAGACGATAATAAGCAGAAGGAAAAGGCTTCTCATGATGAGCTGGAGAATGTGATCGCTGTATCGGAGGACGGGGATACCGTTCAGGCCAGCGATGAGGGCATGGATCTCCTGCACGAGGAGGTGCGGGAGGAATCACAAAGGGATGGTAAGGCTCTTTCTAGAGAAACCGGAGAAAAGACTCCCATAGAGCAGGAGGGGAGGGAAAAGCCTGCAGAGGAAACGAGGGATGCAGTGGCATCCAAGGGGAAGAAGGTTATTATTGATGCTGACCATGTCAGACCCCCTGTGGAGGACAAGAAACCGGTTCTCGATGATGTGGAAGTGAATGGATCGGC
>JAILCB010000156.1 GCA_024680595.1 Lachnospiraceae bacterium
TAAACATGGCTGAGACACTTTCAAAAACCTATGATCCCAAGGGGATGGAAGAGAAAATATATTCAAATTGGCTTGAGAAGAAATACTTTCATGCGGAGGTGGACAAGGAGAAGAAGCCCTTTTCCATCGTGATGCCCCCGCCCAATATTACTGGAAAGCTGCATATGGGTCACGCCCTGGATAATACCATGCAGGATATTTTGACCCGATTCAAGAGGATGCAGGGCTATAATGCCCTGTGGCAGCCCGGTACCGATCACGCCTCCATTGCTACTGAGGTGAAGATTATTGAGAAGCTGAAGGAGGAGGGTACCTCCAAGGAGGAGCTGGGACGGGAGAATTTCCTGAAGAGGGCCTGGCAGTGGAGAGAGGAATACGGCGGCATTATTATTTCCCAATTAAAGAAGCTGGGTGTTTCCTGCGACTGGGACAGGACCCGTTTTACCATGGACGAGGGCTGCTCTGAGGCTGTTAATGAGGTCTTCTGCCGGCTTTATGAGAAGGGGCTTATTTATAAGGGAAATAAAATCGTAAACTGGTGCCCTGTATGCCAGACGACCATTTCCGATGCGGAAGTGGCTTATGAATCCCAGGCCTCCCATCTCTGGCATATTAAATATCCTGTTATTGGAACGGATCGCTTTATTGAGTTTGCAACGACCCGTCCGGAGACTATGCTGGGCGATACCGCTATCGCTGTGAATCCGGAGGATGACCGGTATAAGGATTTGGTGGGCAAGAAAGCCCTGCTTCCTATCATTAACAGGGAGCTTCCTATTATTGCGGATGAATATGTGGACATGGAGTTTGGTACCGGTGTCGTGAAGATTACCCCGGGCCATGACCCCAATGACTTTGAAGTTGGAAAACGCCATGATCTACCCATTGTTAATGTGATGAATGACGACGCTTCCATTAATGAGAATGGCGGAAAATATTGCGGCTATAGTGCCATGGATGCCCGCAAGGCCATCGTGGAGGAGCTGTCGGAGATGGGACTCCTTGTGAAGATTGAGGACTATACCCATGATGTCGGTACCCATGACCGCTGCCATACTACTGTGGAGCCTTTGGTGAAAAAGCAGTGGTTCGTAAAGATGGATGATCTCATTAAGCCTGCGGCTGAGGCGGTTCAGAAGGGAGACATCAAACTGGTTCCCGACAGGATGAAGAAGATCTACTTTAACTGGACGGACAATATACGTGATTGGTGCATTTCCAGACAGCTTTGGTGGGGGCATAGGATTCCCGCCTGGTATTGTAAGGAGTGCGGCGAAATGGTTGTGGCTAAGGACAAGCCTGAAAAGTGCCCGAAGTGTGGCTGCACATCCTTCCATCAGGATGAGGATTCCCTGGACACCTGGTTCTCATCAGCCCTTTGGCCCTTCTCTACCCTGGGATGGCCGGAAAAGACTCCGGAATTGGATTATTTCTATCCCACAGACGTATTAGTGACAGGATATGATATTATCTTTTTCTGGGTAATTCGAATGATCTTCTCAGGATATGAGCAGATGGGGGATAAGCCCTTCAAGACGGTGCTATTCCACGGACTGATTCGGGACAGCCTGGGACGGAAGATGAGTAAGTCCCTGGGCAACGGCATTGATCCCCTGGAGGTCATTGACAAGTATGGGGCGGATGCCCTGCGCTTTACCCTGATTACAGGCAATGCCCCGGGAAATGATATGCGTTTCTCCTATGACAGGGTAGAGGCTTCTAGGAATTTTGCCAATAAGATTTGGAATGCCTCTAGATTTATCCTTATGAATCTGGAGGGCAAGACTCTTACTGTCCCTGCGGAGGGGGACCTGGAGGATGCGGATCGGTGGATCCTGAATGGAATTAATGAAACGGTTCGAGATGTTACAGATAATCTGGAGAAGTTTGAGCTTGGCATAGCCGCTCAAAAGATCTATGACTTTATCTGGGATGTATTCTGTGACTGGTATATTGAAATGGTGAAACCCCGTCTCTACAGTGCCGGCAAGGACGGAGAGGCGGATGAGGGACTGGAGAAAAAGCGGAATGCGGCTCTCTGGACCCTGAAAACCGTACTGAATGAGGCATTGAAGCTGCTGCATCCCTATATGCCTTTTGTAACAGAGCAGATTTACGGGACTCTGCGTGAGGCAGCGGGGGATACAGATAGTCCTGAATCCATCATGATTTCCTCCTGGCCTGTGTGGAGAGAGGATAGAAAGTACGAGAAGGCGGCGGAAGAGGTTGAGCTCATCAAGGAGGCGGTCCGTGCCATTCGTACGGTCCGGAGTGATATGAATGTAGCTCCCTCCAAGAAGGCCGATATGACAGTGGTTTCTGAGGAGGAGTCCGTCAGGGAGGCCTTTGAAAAAGGCAGACTTTTCTTCACATCCCTGGTAAACGGCGGAGAAGTGAAGATTTCCGCCGATAGGACCGGAGTCAATGACGATGATGTATCTGTAGTGACAGGAAGAGCTACCATCTTTATTCCCTTAAAGGAACTGGTGGATTTGACAGAAGAGATTAAGAGGCTGGAGAAAGAGGAGCAGAGGCTGTCAGGGGAACTGAAGCGATCCCATTCCATGCTTTCTAATGAAAGATTCCTGTCCAAGGCCCCTGAGAAGAAGATTCAAGAAGAGAAGGAAAAGCTCGCCCGCTATGAAAAGATGATGGAAGAAGTGAAGGAGCGGCTTTCCCAGATGAAAGCAAAGGCATAAGAGAATGATTGATTTTGAAGAAGAATTAAAGAAATTCCGACCGTCTCCTGAAGTGGCGGATACGGAGGATGAGGTACACGCCCGTGATGATATCGATATGGTTGCCCTGTTACAGGAGCTTGCACAGGGCAAGGCCAAGGAGAAAGATGAGGCGTAATTATATAAAGGATTATTTATGAAGTGCTTTAGATGCGGAGCAGTGCTGACAGGAGAGGACTATTGTCCCTCCTGTGGCACAGATGTATATGCCTACAAGAGAATTTTACGGCTAGCGAATTTCTATTATAATCAAGGTCTGGAGAAGGCCCGGGTACGAGATTTAAGCGGTGCGGTAGTAAGTCTGGAACAATGCCTCCGTTATAACAAAAAACAGATTCCGGCGAGAAATCTTTTGGGACTTGTTTACTTCGAGATGGGTCAAACGGTGGACGCCCTAATTGAGTGGGTGATTTCATCCGGCCTTTATTCCAAAAAGAATCTGGCTAATGACTATATCGAGGAGGTTCATAGTAATCCGGCCAGGCTTGAATCCCTGAATGCTTCCCTGAAAAAATATAATCTGTCCCTTATCTATGCAAAGCATGGAGACCTGGATCTGGCAGTGATCCAGCTAAAGAAAGTAATCTCCATGAATCCCAATCTGGTGATGGCTTATCAGCTTTTGGGTCTGGTTTATCTCAAGAATGAGGATTGGATTCGGGCTAAGAAGATTCTGGAGAAATCCCTGTCGGTGGATAGGAATAATACAAGAACACTGACCTATATCCGGGAGGCGGAGATTCATATTCGCGCCAAGTATGATAAGGACGGTAACCGGAAACGCTTAAAGCCCAGGGAAGAGGCTATTAGCTATCAAAGTGGAAATGAGACTATTATCCAGCCCCTGCATGCTACAGAGCGGGGGAACAAGTTCTCTCCACTATTCCTGGCTGCAGGGCTGATATTGGGAATAGCGATTATGTGGTTTCTCATCCTGCCCTCCAAGATTCAATCGGCCAGGGCTGAGATTACCAGCCAGATGAAGGGGGTTTCGGAAGAGCTGACCAGTAAATCTGCCGGTATTGATGATTTAAATAAGCAAATCGAGACCTTAGAAAGGACAAATCAGGAGGCTAAGCAGGCTTTGGCGGATTATACGGGCCAGGGCGGCGTGCTGGAGGATTATAATAATCTGTTACAGGCGGCGGAGAGTTATTTGAATGACCCTGATGATGCCCTTTCCGCTGCAGATTATCTGGAAAAAATCAAGACCACCAGTGGAAATCAGATTTCAGAGGAATTTCTCTCATTATATAAATTCCTGCAGAGCAATGTGTCGGCTAAGGCGGCTGAGATTTATCTGAAAAGCGGAATTGATAAGTATAATGACGGGGCCTATGAGGGGGCCATCGAGGATTTGACCCGGGCCTATGATTTGGATCAGGACAGCGATCAGGCCTTGTATTATCTGGCCCAGAGCTATTTGAAAACAGATGACAAGGATAAGGCGTCAGAACTTTTCCAAAAGCTAATCGACACCTTCCCTAATTCTACCTTTAAGAGCCGGGCACAGAGGTATCTGGACCAGGGTGAAGAGGATAATTCTGCGGCGGAAACCCAGCAGGAGACTCCGGAAACACCTGCGGCCCCTGAACAGAGCCCCGATCCTGCGGCAGCTCCTGCGGATCCTGCGGCAACCCCCGCTCCTGAGCAGAGCGCGGATCCCGCGGCAGTTCCCGCAGATCCCGCGGCGCCTGCGGCTCCTGTGGAGCAGCCTGCGACCCCGGAGCAGCCTGTGGACCCTGCGGCAGCGGCAGCGGCGGAAGCGGAAGCGGCGGCAGCAGCGGCTGCGGCTCAGGCGGCTGAGACCCCGGCCCAGTAGAAGACCATTTCTGCAATGTTAACTGAGGTGAAAACGAGTAGGGGCGTTCACCACCCTTACTCGTTTTTGAGTCTATAAAAAAGTAAAGGAGAAATGAAAATGGGTGTTTTAGAGAACACAGAGCCGAAAGAAGTTTTTCGCTTTTTTGAGGATTTGACCCGGATTCCAAGAGGTTCAGGTAATGAGAAGGCTGTCAGCGATTATGTGGTAAAGTTTGCCCGGGATCGGGGCCTGGAGGTGATTCAGGACGATCTATACAATGTCATTGTGAAGTGCCCTGCCAGCCCGGGCTATGAGGATGTGCCGGGATTCATTCTTCAGGGTCATCTGGATATGGTTTGTGAAAAGACGGATGACTGCCCTATTGATTTTGAAAAGGATCCCCTGGAAATATATATTGACGGAGACGGCCTCACGGCCAAGGGTACGACCCTTGGAGGTGATGACGGTGTGGCTGTCGCCTATATCCTGGCTATTATGGACTCCAAAGACCTTCCCCATCCCTCTATTGAGGCGGTGCTTACAATTAGCGAGGAGACCGGAATGGAGGGGGCGGCCCATATAGACCTGTCCTCTTTGAAGAATAGAAAGCTCTTAAATCTGGATTCGGAGGATGAGGGAGTATTTCTGACCGGCTGCGCCGGAGGCGGAAGAGCAGATGTCAGGATGAAGATAGAGCGGGAAGAGAAGTCCGGCATCAGGATGGAAGTGGCCTTAAAGGGCTTTGCCGGAGGCCATTCAGGTGAGGGAATTATTAAAGGAGGCGGCAATGCCGATTTGATGATATCGAGACTGGTATCCTATATTACGGCAAGGACAGGGGCCGGTCTCGTTTCTATGGCAGGCGGGACAAAGGATAATGCCATTCCCAGAGCTGCCTCTGCCGAGTTCATTGTGGACGGGGGAGAGAAAGAAGCCTTCATAGCTGCGGCTGAGGAAGGTGCGGGAAAGATTTGTGCCGAGTATCGGGTTACTGACCCGGAAGCCCATGTGGAAATGAATGAGAGGGGAGAAGGCTCTGATCAGGTTCTCACAACGGCCTCCCTGAGAAAGGTTCTGGCCCTGGTGCTTATTCTGCCAAATGGCGTACAGGCCATGAGCGCTGATGTAAAGGGGCTTGTAGAGACTTCCCTGAACCTGGGTATTATGAAGACAGACAAGGATGAAATCTCTTTTAGCTATTTGGTGCGTTCCAGTGTGAATTCCGCCAAGGAATTTCTCCTGGAGAGGATTAAAAGGATTACAGAGGAGCTGGGCGGCAGCTATTCCCTGTCCGGCGTCTATCCCGCCTGGCAATATAGGCCGGATTCCCCTCTTCGTGACCAGATGATTCGCGTCTATAAGGATATGTATGGAGAAGAGCCCCAGGTTCAGGCAATTCATGCGGGAGTGGAGTGCGGACTTATTTCGGATAAGCTGCCCGGGGTGGATGCAGTCTCCATTGGTCCCAATATGAGGGATATCCATACCACCGAGGAAACTCTCAGCATTTCCTCTACAAAGAGGGTCTGGGAATATGTCTGCGCCCTTTTGGCAGACAAGTAATATAGCATAGAATTCTGAATTTCATCAGAAATTCGGAATCCGTACGCGGCCGGCCCCGGGGAAAGTCATACTTAAGCAAAAAATTGTTTTTGGAAATACAGAATTCGGGAGAATTCGAGAGAATTAAAGAGAATTCGAGAGAATTATACTAGAAATATAAAGAATGAGCGGTTTGCGCATGAAGAAGTGAAAAAGTATTATATGCATTGTTAGCACTCAAACAATTCAAGTGCTAACAAAAACCAAAAGTCAGGTTCAGCCTGCGCACAGCGCAAATCGGCTGAAACGCAGGCTGTATTATTTACATTTAAGGAGGCGCAGAAATGAGTTTAAAACCTTTAGGTGACAGAGTTGTCTTAAAGCCCATCGAGGCAGAAACCAAAACGGATTCAGGTATCGTACTTCCCGGTAAGGAGAAGGAGAAGCCCCAGCAGGCTGAGATTTTGGAAGTAGGCCCCGGAGGAGTGGTTGACGGCAAGGAAATCAAGATGGAAGTGAAGAAGGGCCAGAAGGTCATCTATTCCAAGTATGCCGGAACAGAAATCGAGCTGGACGACAAGGAAAAGGTCATCATCGTACGTCAGAGTGATATTCTGGCGGTGATTGAATAAAGGATTAATGGAGGTATAAGGAAATGGCAAAGGAAATCAAATTTGGAGCAGAGGCCAGAACAGCCCTGCTCTCCGGTGTAGATAAGCTTGCGGATACTGTTAGCGTGACATTGGGACCTAAAGGCAGAAACGTTGTTTTGGATAAGTCCTATGGCGCTCCCATGATTACCAATGACGGTGTGACCATCGCCAAGGAAATCGAGCTGGAGGATGCTTTTGAGAATATGGGCGCACAGCTCGTTAAGGAAGTCGCAACCAAGACCAATGATGTGGCCGGCGACGGTACTACAACCGCTACTGTTCTGACTCAGGCTATGGTACACGAGGGAATGAGAAACCTGGAGGCAGGCGCCAATCCCATGATCCTGAGAAAGGGCATGAAGAAAGCCTGTGATGTAGCTGTTGAGGCTCTGAAGAAGATGAGCTCCAAGGTTGACGGCAAGGCACACATTGCCAATGTAGCAGCTATCTCCGCCAGCAGCGAAGAGGTGGGCGCAATGGTAGCCGATGCCATGGATAAGGTCAGTAAGGACGGCGTCATTACTATCGAAGAGTCCAAGACCATGCAGACCGAGCTGGATCTGGTAGAAGGAATGCAGTTTGACCGCGGTTATGTCTCTGCCTATATGTGCACCGATATGGACAAGATGCAGGCTGAGCTGGAGGATCCTTACATTCTCATTCATGACAAGAAGATCTCCACAGTTGGCGACATCCTGCCTCTCCTTGAGCAGATCGTGAAGAGCGGACGTCAGCTTCTCATCATTGCTGAGGACGTGGACGGCGAGGCTCTGACCACCCTTATCGTGAATAAGCTGCGAGGCACATTTAATGTAGTTGCTATTAAGGCTCCCGGCTATGGCGACAGAAGGAAGGAAATGCTTCAGGATATCGCTATCCTTACCGGCGGCAAGGTTATCTCTTCTGAGGTCGGTTTGGAGCTGAAGGATGCTACCATTGAGGATCTGGGCCGTGCAAAGAGCGTCAAGGTCACAAAGGACAACACCACTATCGTGGACGGCGCAGGCAGCAAGGATGAAATTCTGGCCAGACAGAATCAGATTAAGGCTCAGATTGAGGCCACAACCTCTTCCTTCGATAAGGAGAAGCTGCAGGAGCGTTTGGCTAAGCTGGCAGGCGGCGTTGCCGTTATCCGTGTGGGTGCCGCTACTGAGACTGAGATGAAGGAAGCAAAGCTCCGTATGGAGGATGCTCTGAATGCTACCAGGGCTGCTGTTGAGGAAGGTATCATCGCAGGCGGCGGTTCTGCATACATTCACGCAGAGAAGGCTGTGGATGACCTCATCGAGAAGCTGGACGGCGATGAGAAGACAGGTGCAAAGGTTGTGAAGAAGGCTTTGGAATCTCCTCTTTTCTATATTGCCGCTAATGCCGGTTTAGAGGGAGCTGTTGTCATCAACAAGGTAAAAGAGACCAAAGAGGGCATGGGCTTCGATGTCATGAGCGGAGAGTATGTGGATATGGTTAAGAGCGGTATCCTGGATCCTGTAAAGGTCACAAGGACTGCCCTTCAGAATGCTACCAGCGTAGCCTCCACCCTGCTGACCACCGAGTCTGTTGTGGCTATCAAGAAGGAGCCCCAGCCTCCTATGCCTGCAGCACCCGCACCCGGCATGGGATATTAAGTCGGACCGGCCCCTGAAAAGCAGGAGGCGTGTCCCGCGCAAGGCGCGGGGATTTCCGAGTGCTATAATTAGCTGAAAAATTTTTGTATGCTTTGAATTAGTGTACTGAGATAAGGATTTATCTAAGAATTGCCCCGACAGGCAGATTTTTGAGCCTGCCGGGGTTTTCTCTTTTCAAAGGCAATAATTTGCTTTATAATGAGAGTTATGGTAATTGTAAACCACATTTCAAAGAAACGCGGCGGGAAGCAGGTGCTTTCAGACATTTCGATGAAGGCGGCTCCCGGGGAATGCGTTGGTATAATTGGGCGGAATGGCTGCGGTAAAAGCACCTTTCTATCTATTCTCACAGGGATTATGAAGGCCGATAGCGGGGAAATTACCTTCTTTGGAAGGAATCCCATGAAAGAGAAGGGCCTTTTTTCCCAGATGTGCGGATATGTGCCACAGAAGGATCCTCTGATAGAGGATTTAACTGTAAGGGACAATCTACGGATTTGGTGCAGGGGAAAGGGATGGCAGGAGCATGCCTTTCTGCAGAGATTCGAGCTTGCGGATATTCTGGATAAGCGGGTGTCAAAGCTTTCGGGCGGAATGAAACGGCGTGTGAGCATAGCCGCCGCCGCAGCGGATTTAGAACCCATCCTCGTTATGGATGAGCCCTGTTCTTCTCTTGACTATTATCAAAAGGAGAAGGTCTATGGGCTGATTCGGGACTTTACCGCACGCAAGGGCACGGTTTTTCTCTGTACTCATGACAGGCGGGAAATGGAACTTTGTAGCAGGTTGTATCTAATTGAGGACGGGACTTCCAGGGAGACTGGTGCCCAGGTAATGGAGGGAAATTATTATGGATAATGAAAAGGGAATGGGAATGAGTCTTGATTTGGACAAGACGGTGGCTTTGCAGGGGCGCAGCACGCAGGGCTCTTCTGAAGCATCAGGACAGCAGAATGGGACAGGCGCCCAGAATGAAATATTTTTTGAAGCACCCCAGGATGCCCCATCAAATGCCGGGGCCAGACCCAATATGAATCAGGGCTGGATGCAGTTCGATCCACAGACGGGCCGTCCTATGGAGGCTCAGGGAAACGGGGCGCCTATGCAGCAGGGACCTAATCAGCCGGTGGGAGCCCAATTTGATCCTAGAACCGGCCTGTTCATAGAGCCGACAGGAAATAATCCGCCTAGAGGGGGGCAGGCCCCTTATGCCGCAGGCGGTCAACAGCCTTCAGGAGTTCAATTTGATCCGCAGACAGGCCGCCCTATGGGGAATGGGGGAAATGTGCCTCCCACTCAGGGAGGAGGCTTTCCACCAAGCGGATATGCGAATTCTCCCATGCAGCCTGTGCCTCCGGCACCGAAAAAGGGTTCCAAAAAGGTTCTTATCGGGGTTATAGCAGCCGTAGCAGTGTTGGCAGTAATAGCCATTATTCTATTTGCCAGCGGTATTTTTTCAAGTAAACATAAGGAAGTCCTGACTGCACTTGATAATACGGTGAAATCCAGTAAGCTTCTGACCGATATAGGGGAAAGCAGCAAGATTTTTTCCAACGGAAAGAGTACTGTGACTTTGGATGTGAATGGTTCTGCCAGCGGGATGGCTGTAAATGCTCATTTGGATGCTGCCTTGGATGTAGATAGTAAGCAGCAGAGTCTTACCGGAAGTGTGGGTGTTGGCGGAATAGAGGCTAAGTTTGATGGATATCTGGATGAAGAACAGATTCTCTTCAGGATGCCGATTCTCTCGGACAAAACAATTCGCTATTCCTTTACGGAGAAGAAGACCGGGGCTCTCGCAAATGCTCAGAATCTCGACAAGTTCGATAGCCTTGGCCGGGGCTATTTTGAGTTCTGCAGGAAATCCATGGAGTTCAATGATAAGGCCAGGGATATTCTGATGAAGAACTTTGAAAAGCACGAGCTTGTAAAGGTGGAGGATGCTACCTTTGCACCTCAGGGCCAGGATGTGAGCTGTAAGGGATATAGCATGAAGGTTACCGGAGTGGAGGCAAAGGAAATTGTCAAGGAAATTGGCGGACTCTATACGGATTTAATAAAGGATTTTGTCGACGCGGGTATTGTGGCCCAGAATGATCCCAGTTCCTATCTGGAGGATATGGAGAGTAAGGCGGAAAAACTAGAGGATACTGATTTCACAATTTATCTCTATGATAAGAGGCTGGCCGCCATTAAGGTGAAATCCGACAGTGTAGACAGTGAAGTCCGTTTCCGTTATGATGCTGTTGGGGCAGGAGATGCGGGTGACGGAAAGACTGTTTATATCTGCTCGGTTGATGATGGGAAGACCAGTGAATTTGGTATTTTTCAAGTAGATGGTTCTGAGGAGAAGAGTCTTGCCTATGCCAAGTACAATTATGGGGAAGGTTCTGAAAAAACCCTTAATGTGGGAGAGAACGATTCCGTAACGGTGAAGCTTGACGTGGGCTTTGAGCCCGATAAGATGTCTATATCCTGCACGGATACCGGAACACCGGATCTTAGCTTGTTTTCAATTCAGGTTACAAATGAAGCGGATATAAAGGCTATGGATTCGAAGTATGCCCTCGATATCGGGAATGCTACCCAGTCTGAAATACAGTCATTCTTTGGCGCAATTTTACCCTATGTTAATATGGGACAGTAATATGGATTTGGAAGGCTCTGAAATAGGGGGGTAAGGAATGACGAAGCAGAGAATAACCTATCTGCTTTTAGAAATGAAGAGGGGGATCAAATTGATCCCCTTTTTCTTGCGCTCTTTTTTGCTGACTGCGGCGGCTCTGTTGGCGGCGGCAGCCCTACTCGGTATGTCGCTTAACCGTACTGCCACCTTTGACAAAATAAATGTGGGAATTGTGCTTGCCGATGATGACGCCCAGACTGCCATGGCCCTTCGGCTGGTTTCCGGAATGGAGAGCGTGCAGAGTGTCTGTTCTTTTGTATATATGGATAGGCAGCAGGCAGAGCAGGGTATCCGGGAGGGCTCCCTGGGGGCGGCACTCTTAATTCCTAAGGATTATTATAATGATATTAATAATGGCAAGAATACCCCTTTGCAGATTCTAGTTCCGGAGAAAAGCACGATGGGAGGGGAATTATTTCAAGAGCTTCTGCGCTCTGCCGCCAGTTTTATCGGGATAACGGAATCTGCCGTCTATGCTTTTGATATTACCTCTGCTGTCCATCCTTACAAAAAACCAATGAAGGAAGTGGAGGTGGAGTTAACTGAAATTTGTAAAAACAGGATCCTGAACCGGGAGACGGGATTGCGGGAGCAAACCTTTTCCGCATTTGGCCAGGTGTCTCTTCCTCAATTCTATCTCTGTATTGCCTTTTTTCTATTATTGATTCTATTTGGGCTGGCTCTTTTGTCCCTATATCATGCAGAGAGAATGTCCTCCTTAAGGAGTCTTTCCAGAATGGGATTGGGGGGAGGAACGGTATCTCTTGCCAGAATATTTGTCATGTCATTGGATTTGTGGATTTTCCTCCTGGTCCTATGTCCTTTGGGGAAATATGGACTCTCTGTCTTTCTTGGGGTAGAAGGGAGAACCATATTTTCTGTAAGGGAATTTTTCGGACTCTATCCCTATGCCCTTTCTGTTGCGGCTTTTATGCATTGTATCTTTGCACTGGTGCAGAAGAGTGAAAATGGAGGGCTCATCTATCTGTCCCTTATGGTGGCTATGATCTTTCTGGGCGGGGGAATCCTGCCTGTGGCCTACCTGCCGTCCTGGGTCAAGGGGATTGCATCGATTCTGCCTTTGCATGTCTGGCAGGAATATCTCATGAACCTTCTCTGGGCCGGGGACGGAGGGTCTCTAATGCAGGTTCTGGGGCTTGCTCTGCTTTTCGGTCTTATTGGAACCTTCTTTCAAATCTTCTACCTTAGAGAGGATTCTTTCATGGAGGGAGAGTTCAAGGGCCTGGGAATTGGAAAAGAAGAAAAGGATATATCCACAGAAGCAGAGCCTTTCCGAGAAGAGGAGAAGGGTGATCTGATTCCGCCGGAGGGAAAAGAGAGTGGGGATTTAGGGGCAAGAAGGGCTTTACGCTTTATTGGTGTAATGCTGAAAGCGGCTCTGGGCCGTCCCTCGGTCTGGCTGTCTATTGCAGTTGCCCTTTTCTTTATCTATATAGCAGGAGGAATTGTGGTACCCAATGCGGAGAGGAGCAAAATCGGCTTTTATTCGGATAAGGGGGAGTTTTCCACAGCTCTTGCCGCCCTATTAAGTGAGGATAAGGAGACCTTGAGATTTGAGGAGGCGGAAAGCCTGGATGCATTGAGAAGGTCCGTGGAAAACGGCCACTATGATTGTGGTTTTGTTCTTCCCCATGACAGCGACAGTGAGACCCTATGTCTGACCTCTACTTCTACTGTCAAGAGCCTGATTGCCAGGGAGAGAGTTTTCCTAAGTATTTTTGAATTACAGACCGAGGAGATGATAAGGGAGAAATCCGCGGACGGCTCTGTTTTCCTGGAGACGGGAGAAGATTTGACGGAAACGGTTATGGGACAATTCCGGGAATTCCAGAAAAGCGGGCATATATTCCGGGCGGAATTCATTACTCTTGGAAAGGGAGCCGGAGCAAGGGCAGGGAAGGCCGGAGCCGGGGCAGGAGGGGTTCCGGATACAGAGGCAGATGAAGATAGAAGTCAGGGCGATGCCGCCTCTGCCGCTGTTCTGCTGGGGGTCTGTCTCTTTATCATAATTCTATTATCCGGCAGCTATCATTATTCCGAGGAATATGAGGCGGTGTCCCAGGCTTTGACCCAAAGAGGGCGATTGGCTTTCCTATTGGGCCATATCGTGGTTTTCTCTTTTCTTTCCTGTGGGATACTGCTCATTGTGGCCAGGCTTATCTTTGGAATAGAAGGACAGAATGGGATTCCGGGCTTATTAGTTTTTCTCTTGCTTTCCGTCCTTTGGACCCTTTTACTCTGCTTTCTGTCCCATAATGAAGCCAGCTTCCTGTGTGCAGTCCTGGCTGTTTTGATGTTCAGTCTAATTGCCGGCCCCTTCCTTTTGGATTTGCTTCCGGGTTTACCGGTGATTCGCATAATGAGCCGGTTTTTCCCTACCGTTTATTTTTGAAGATAGGATTTGCATTTTTTCTGATAATTTGTATAATGAACACATTCATTTCATGGATAGGCAGACCGGGTAATCGCCGGCACAGATGTGATATTCACAGGGAATTTCTTTATCGCAGAGCCACCGAGATGATATTTGTCGGTTAAAGCCGACCGGCGGCTCGTGGATGGGTAGGGTGCGATTTGTATCTTTCCTACTCGATTTAAGAGTTTTCAGATGTGCGGGAGGAAAGTCCGGGCTTCGCAGGGCGGGATGCCGGTTAACGGCCGGCTGGGGTAACCCACGGGATAGCGCAACAGAAAGCAAGTAGCCGATGACTTCCTTTCATTTCTGAAAGGAGGAACAGGTCATAGCGAACAGGCGGTGTAAGAGACCACCGGCCGGATGGTAACAGACGGCGCATTGCAAGCCCCATCCGAAGCAAGACCAAGCAGAGAGCCATAGGCCGGCCCGGCCTGCTCTCAGGTGGGTCGCTTGAGGTCTGTGGCAACACAGATCCTAGATAGATGATTACCGAATACAGAACCCGGCTTATAGGTCTGCCTATCTCATTAAGTGTTTATCTCAGAGGAGGCGAATCCCCTGCTGAATGAAAAGCTTTGCGAGGATCGCAGAAGGTCCGGAGGCCCGTCCGTTTTGCGCCGGCCATAGGCGGAGCAAGGATCACGGGAATTGTGCCTGGAAGATGTCAGCTGGTGCTGATGCGAATCCCGGGTCAAGCCTCGTGAGCGGGATTTGAACTGACGGCCTGCCCGGTCCTTTTAATTTGAAATGGAGAATGGTATGAAGATTGAAGAGAGAGCTGAAAAAGCTGTGGAATTAAAGCATAATAGGCACAATTGCTGCCAGGCCGTATGTGTGGCCTGTGCGGATTTGGTACAGGTATCGGCTGAGGATCTGTATAGAATGGCATCGGGATTTGCCAGCGGTATGGGCTGTATGGAGGCCACCTGTGGAGCCCTGGTCGGAGCCGGCATGATTGCAGGATTATTGCGTAATGGGCAGAGGGTTAGTCCGGTGGCCCGGAATATTCTGCAGGACTTTCAGCAGAAATGCGGTGCGACAATTTGTAAGGATTTAAAGGGAAGGGACACAGGCAAGGTACTCTGCGAGTGCGATGACTGTGTCCGAAATGGCATTCTTGCTCTGGGAAAAGCCTGTCCGGAAATCAAATAGGGTCCGGAGCCCGGGCAATAGCTATTTCTTTCCGCCAAAGAGGCTCATTATGCTGCCCAGGTCAAATCCGCCGGAGCTATTGGAACTATTGGAGTTTCCCGAGGATTGGGAATTACCGGTGCTTTCGGCTGTGCCGGCAATTTTGTCGACGGCGGCCACAATTAGGGCCTTTCTGATGTCATCACATTTCCGGTAGGACTGCAGGAGCTGTTTCTCCTCTTTACTTAGTCGGACAGAGGAGGAAGAGGTTTTCCCCGTGGCAGGTTTTTTTGCGCTAGTTTTTCTTGCACTAGTTTTTCTTGCACTAGTCTTTTTGGAAGAAGAGCTTTTTCCAGACGATGTAGCTTTTCCGGCGGCAGTGGTCTTCCCTGCCGCTGTTTTTCTCTTGGAGGCTGCGGTTTTAGCGGAGCCTTCTGTCTTTACTCCTGAAGGGGATTTTCTTGCAGCGGCTGTCCTTTCTATCGCATCTCCGGTCTTTCTTTCACTTGTCATCTTTTGTCTCCTATAGCCGGCCTGGCCTATGTCTCTATTCTATTCGCTTGGTTTACAGTCTCAAAAGCTGTGCTGACTCATTATATCATGAATTGGGTTAGGGATATAGCTCGAAAGTAATGAAGGGAAGCAGGTACAGAAAGACAAAACTATTAAAGGAGGCTATTGGGAGAGAAAGGCTAATTCATTATCTCATCAAGCAGACAATAGTCCTCCACCAGCTTTTGGATATGCCTTCTGGAATTTTCATCAGGAATAGAGGATGTTTTTTCCGATAATTCTTTCAGTCCCTCATTATCCTTTTCTTCCAGGAGAAGTTCCGCCAGAATGGTCCAATTCTCCTTAATATCACTTCCGATTTCCGTTCCAAAGTGAAGAAGGGCCTTGGCTTCCTCTGTAAATCCTTCCTCCAGATAGGAACGGGCCAGGCTTAGGCTTGTGCGGCAGACCACGGTGAAATATTGGTCCGCTTTGGAAAGCTCTTCCAGATTCTTTGCCCCATATTTCATTTTCAAATCCGTATTGGAGAGCCCTGTCAGGTTCAAAATCTTCTTTTTTGACAGATTAAGGAGGGTTTCCTGATATTCTCCTATCCTGGGATTCTCTGTGGCTACATGGAGGGGCAGGTTTTCCGGGAATCTGACATAGGGCAGATTGTCTATGGATTGGAGGGGGCTGGCATTTGCAGCCCTTTCCTTTTGCCAAAACTCCTCCCGGACCTTCCGGTAGGCGGCATTATTCTTCCGAATCGCATGATTCAGAATGAGACCAAATAAGATTATGCTTGCAAGAGGAATCAATGTCATAGTATAATAACCAGATCAGTAATTAACATAATGTTAGACTATTCGAATGCAAGAATGTTATGCGTTCGGAAATCCCGCGGTTTGCGCGGGACAGGCCCTCTCTAAAGGGGACCCGGTCGGTTAGGGATGACGGGTTTTGATGAAATTTGTCATCCAATATAAATAGGAGGGTGTGATGCTTCGATTTTTTACAGCAAAAAACAGACGAAAGATTGCTTTAGCCATTGTAATTATCATGGTGGGAGCTACCGTGCTGGCACTTGTATTAGGGCATTAAAGGTTTCCAAAGGACCGGTATTCTCCGGTTACAGTCGGGAACAAGGAAGATTGCCCGATATATTTTGGCCGGTGCAACAGTGAAATTATAGCATATAATGATTTATCAAACAAAGGATTGTGAGGAGTAAATCAAAATGCACAGGAGTTTGAAACATATTCTATTTTCCTTTCTCTGGCTCCTTCTTTTCACATTTCCCGCATACGGGGCGGAGAATATGGATCGGATTAGGGACGGGATTTATGCGGGTCCTGTCAATCTCTCCGGAATGACGGTTAGTGATGCCAATGCGGCGATTTCTCTCTACGCTGAGGAGCTGAGGTCTACACCGGTTACCTTGAACTGTCCCAATGACAATAGGGTCACTGTGACGGCAGGGGAGCTGGGCCTGTCCTGTGATGGAGCGAAAATTGCGGAGGAAGCGGGAAAATTTGGTAAGAATGGGAATCTGATTCTCCGATATAAGGAAGTCAGCGATTTGAAGAAATCCCCCCAGGTCTTTGACTTGCACATAGAGGCTGATGAAACGGCCGTCAGAGACCTGATTCAGGGCCAGTGCTCCGCCTATAATGTGGATGCCGTGAATGCAGAACTGGTTCCTAATGACAGCGGCAGCTTTAGCGTGAAGGAAGGAAGAGACGGGGAAAAGGTAAATGTAGATGCCTCCGCAGAGGTGGTCCTCTCTTATTTAAACAAGGGCTTCTCTGAGGCGGGAGGTGACATTGACCTGGTCATCGATACGGTAGAGCCTAAGGGGGATACGGAGACCCTGTCAAAGATTACGGACAAATTGGGTACCTTTACTACCTCCTATGAGAAGTCCTCTTCCGACCGGGCCGCCAATGTGGCGGCGGGCTGCAGTCATATAAATGGCACCATTCTCTATCCGGGAGAACAGTTCTCCGTTTATCAGGCCGTTAGTCCCTTTACGGAGGAGAATGGCTATCATTTGGCAGGCTCCTATGTAAATGGTCTGGTGGTGGAGTCACTGGGAGGCGGCATCTGTCAGGTTTCAACTACTCTATATCAGGCGGTGCTCCGGGCTGAATTGCAGGTGGATCAGAGATCGAATCATTCCATGGTGGTGAATTACGTGTCCCATGCCGGGGATGCCGCCATTGCGGGAACCTCAAAGGATTTCAAATTCACCAATAATACGGACAATCCCATATATATTGCGGGCAGTACCGGGGGAAGGCAGATCACCTTTTCAATTTATGGCGTGGAGACCAGACCTTCTAATCGCACTCTGGAGTTTGAGAGTATAGATATTTCCGAGGAAAAGCCTGAGGGGGTGAAGATAGTGGCGGATTCCACTATGGCAGCGGGCACCACCCGCACCCAGTCCTCCCATACAGGCTATGTGTCGGAATATTGGAAGATTATAAAGGAAAATGGTGTCGAGGTTTCCAGGAAAAAGGTGAATTCCAGCACCTATCAGGCGGTTCCTACTACCCTGACTGTGGGCACCGGCACGGAGAATGATGTGACCAGATCTGCTATTATGACGGCAATTGCCAGCAATAATGCAGACTATTGCAAGCAGGTGGCCGCATCTATTCAAGTGGATGGCGGTGCGGCGGCCTTTGCGGAGCAGCAGGCGGGCGCTAATGGGGCTGCGGATCCCAATGCGGCAGATCCCAATGCCGCGGCAGACCCCAATGCGGCAGCAGATCCCAATGCGGCAGCAGACACCAACACGGCGGCTCCTGCTGCGGGGGGTGACACAGCCGGCAGTCCTGCCCCGGAAACCCAGACAGCTCCCCAGGAGAGCTCCGGAGCTTCCCAGGGTCAGGAAAATGGCGGGGCAAGCCCCCAGGAACCGGATATGGAGCCTGATACATAAATCAGATCCGGCATAGCTAGTAGATGTATGCCGACAGAAAGGAAGAGACGAATGCGGAATAGAATTCTAAAAGCAATTGAGCACGATGGCAGGGTAGATATCGGCGAGCTGGCAATTCGGCTAGGCCTGGATGAAACTGCGGTTGCCAATGAAATGAGCGAAATGGAGAAGGAGGGGGTTATCTGCGGTTATTTCACCCTGATTGACTGGGATAAGACAGACTCCCAGACGGTAACGGCCTTAATTGAGGTCCGCTGCACTCCCCAGCGGGGCCAGGGCTTTGATAATATTGCAGAGAGAATTTACAAATACCCCGAGGTCACTTCAGTTTATCTGATTTCCGGAGGTTTTGATTTCCTGGTAACTTTGGAAGGAAAGACCCTGAAGGAGGTGGCTACCTTTGTAACGGACAAATTGTCCGTACAGGAGTCTATCCTGAGCTGCGCAACTCATTTCATTCTGGAAAAATACAAGGAACACGGTACTATTCTGGCAAAGAAGTATGAAGATGAAAGGATGCTTATTACACCATGAGAAATCCTATTGCAGACAAGGTCAGCTCCCTCAAGTCCTCCGGCATCCGGAAATTCTTTGATATTGTCAGTGAAATGAAGGATGCAGTCTCTTTGGGTGTGGGCGAGCCGGACTTTGATACTCCCTGGCATGTCAGGGATGAGGGCATCTATTCGCTGGAAAAGGGAAGGACCTTCTATACATCCAATTCGGGACTTTTGGCTTTGAGAGAAGAGATAGCAGATTATCTGGTACGCAAGGATTGTCCCCAATACAATCCCCGTTCAGAGGTCCTTATTACGGTGGGAGGTTCCGAGGCCATTGACTTGGCCTGCAGAGCCATGCTAAATCCCGGGGATGAGGTAATCATTCCGGAGCCCAGCTATGTTTCCTATGTGCCCTGTACTATAATGGCCGGAGGAAAGCCGGTTATTGTGAATTTGAAGGCGGAGAATGATTTCAGGCTTCAGCCTCAGGAGCTGGAGGCGGCCATAACACCCCGCTCCAAGCTGCTTATCCTGCCCTATCCCAATAATCCCACAGGGGCCATTATGGAAAGGGGGGATCTGGAAGGGATCGCTGAGATTGTGGAAAAGCACGATCTGATCGTTGTTAGTGATGAAATATATGCAGAGCTGTCCTATAATGAGCCCCATGTCAGTATTGCCTCCCTGCCCGGCATGCGTGAGAGAACCATCCTCATTAACGGGTTCTCGAAGGCCTTTGCCATGACCGGCTGGAGACTGGGCTATGCCTGTGGCCCCCAGGAGATATTGTCTCAGATGACCAAGCTGCACCAGTACTGCATCATGTGTGCCCCTACTACCAGTCAGTATGCGGCCATTGAGGCATTGAAGCACGGAGATGATGATGTGGTGCGCATGAGGGATGCCTATAATGAAAGAAGACGTTTTCTCATGCATGAATTCCGTAGGATGGGGCTGCCCTGCTTTGAGCCTTTTGGCGCCTTCTATGTATTTCCGGATATTTCAGAATTTGGAATGGATTCCGAGACCTTCTGCACGGAGCTATTACAGAAGGAAAAAGTGGCCGTGGTGCCGGGGACTGCTTTTGGTGACTGTGGGGAGGGCTTTGTCAGGATTTCCTATGCCTATTCCATTGAGAATCTAAAGATTGCCCTGGCAAGACTGGAGAAATATATTACGGAATTAAGGGGCAGATCACAATCATGAAAATGCGTCGTACCCTCTATCTCAAATTTCTGGCGGCCTATTTGCTTTTCGGTCTCCTTTCAGTTCTGACCGTTGTGACTTTTGTATCGGACATGATCTTAGAGCATTTGACACGGGAAGAGGCGGACTCTCTCTATAGGGAGGCCGCCTTTGTGGCATCTAATTATGCTGTTCAGATATATAACGATGATGAAAGGGTGAAAGAGGCTGCCACATCTCAATTAAAGGCGGTAGATACCTATATCTCCGCTACAGTATGGGTCATCCGCAATTCCGGTAAGGTACTCTTCAGTTCCAGGGGAGATGTGGATAAGGAGAATCCTCCGGTTTATGGGAACTTCGATCCTACGGAGAGCGGCAGCTATTATATGACAGGAGACTTTTACGGGGCCTTTCAGGAAGATACATTAAGTGTTTTTTCACCGATTACCTCCCACTTCAAGGTCATTGGCTATGTGGTAATTCATGCTCCTATGCAGAAAATTATTAGTTCCAGAAATGAGATCCTAAATATCGTTTTTATTGCAGTTGGTATCATTTTGGGACTTTCTCTTATTATTCTGGTTGTGTTTACAGCTGTGGTATATCTGCCCTTAACCCGCATTACAAAGGCGGCGGAGGAATATGCCAAGGGAAATATGGCTTTTTCCCTGAAAGAAGGGCATAGACATGATGAGATGGGTTATCTGGCCGGAACCTTGAATTATATGGCCAGTGAAATCGAACGCTCGGAGGATAATCAAAAGAAGTTTATCGCCAACGTCTCCCATGATTTCCGTTCTCCTTTAACTTCTATAAGAGGTTATCTGGAGGCCATGAAGGACGGAACCATACCCCCGGAATTATATGATAAATATATTGGAATAGTAGTGAATGAGACGGAACGGCTTACCAAGCTGACAAATGGGCTTTTGGAGCTGAATTCCCTGAATCTCCGGGGCAATATTATTCTGGACATGACCGAATTCGACATTAATGGGGTACTGAAAAGGACGGCGGAGACCTTTGAGGGTTCCTGTCAGGAAAAGAAGATTGTCATCGAGCTGGTATTGACGGGTAAGACCCTTTATGTTTATGCGGATAAGGGACGGGTGGAGCAGGTGGTATACAATCTGCTGGATAATGCCATTAAATTCTCCCACAATAACTCCATTATTAAGCTGGAGACTACGGAGAAGAATGAAAAGGTTTTTGTCTCTGTCAAGGACACGGGTATAGGTATACCCAAGGATGCGCAAAAGCTTGTTTTTGATAGATTCTATAAGACGGATCAGTCCAGGGGAAAGGACAAGAAAGGAACAGGCCTGGGACTTTCCATTGTGAAGGAGATTGTCCAGGCCCATAATGAGAATATTAATGTCATTTCAACGGAAGGCGTTGGTTCCGAATTCATCTTTACCCTTCAAAAGGGGAAAGCGGATTAATAGAAAGCATAATACAAGGACTGCCGGTTTGTTTTATCTGCGGGGGTCAGCTGTAGGGGATGTCCATATGGGCATCCCTTCTATGTTGTTTCAAACTTATAACCAATTCCCCAAACCGTGGAAATGCGCCAGGTCTTGTGGTCCTTTAGTTTTTCCCTAAGCCTTTTAATGTGGACATCCACGGTTCTGGTATCTCCTATATATTCATATCCCCAAATATGATCCAGGAGCTGTTCTCTGGTAAAGACCTGATTGGGTGAGGAGGCAAGGAAGTAGAGAAGTTCCAGTTCTTTTGGGGGCATATCCAAAGATTTACCATAGTATATAACCGAATAATTGGTTTGATTAATGATAAGGTCGGGATATTCCACGCACTTGCGGTCGCTTTTGGGCTCCTCCTGCCGAACCGGCTGACAGCGGCGCAGAACTGCCTTTGCCCTGGCAACCAATTCCTTTGAATCAAAGGGCTTTTCCATATAATCATCCGCGCCCAGTTCAAGACCCAGAACCTTATCAAATATTTCACCTTTTGCGGACAGCATGATAATAGGAACCTGTGATTTTGCCCGAATCTCACGACAGACCTGATAGCCGTCGATTCCGGGCAGCATGAGGTCTAGGAGGATCAGATTTGGCTGGTAAGTGCCGAATTCCTGTAGGGCGCTTTCGCCATCATTTACGATCCTGGTATCGAAACATTCTTTTGTGAAGTATAGAGAAATCAGTTCGGCAATGTTATTGTCATCGTCAACGATTAGAACCTTCTGTTTTTCTACCATGACGCCTCCTTTCTTTCAGAAACAGACGATAGCTGCCTTATTTGTTCTTGAATTTGACGATTGTGACCCCCGCGTCACCCTCGCCGTATTCGCCTAAGCGAAATTCCTTTACATATTTACAATTCTTTAAGTAGTTCTTTACCATTTCCCTAAGCACGCCGGAACCCTTCCCGTGTACAATACGCACGGAATCCAGGTGGGAGAGATAGGCGTCATCCAGATAGGAGGCCAGGGCTTCTCTGGCCTCGTCTGCAGTCATACCGATGAGCTTTAACTCCGTGTGGATGGTCATAGCCTTTGAGAGCCCGGAACCCACTCCGGCAGAGTCACCGGAATCGGAGGATCCTTTCACCTGTTTTCTGCTGCCTATGCCATATCCTGTACGCCCTGTGTTTATCTCCGCCAGATCAGAAAGGCTGACCTTGTAATTAATTATACCGCAGCGGACAGATAAATTCCCTGATTTGTCCGGAAGGGTTTGGATGACTCCTTTCAGGTTCAAGGAAACAATGAGAACATCCATACCTATCCTTGCCTTCTTCCGCTCCAGGCCGGACTTGGTCCGATCCTTCTCGGGAATCTGGCTTTCAGAAGGGGCGGGCATTCCGTCCTGGGCTTTGGCGCGGGCTAAAGACTCCCGTATCCTGGTTCTTTCCTGCTCTGCTGCCCGGACCGTATCTCCATCTGCATATTTCTGAAGCTTTCGCAGAGATTCGTCTGCCGTGGCCTTGGCCTCTGAAAGAATATTCTTGGCCTCTTCCCTGGCGGAGGACAGGATGCGGTTTCTGGATTCCTCCAGCTTTTGGCGCCCGGTGTCCAAATCCTGCTGTAATCTCTGGATTTCTGCCTGAGTTTCTGAGATTTCCCTCTTCTTCTTCTCCAGCTCAGACCGGTTCTGTTCAAGACTGGATAGAAGTGTTTCAAACTTTTCATCCTCTTCGCTGATACGCTTCTTTGCGTCCTCAATTATCCGGTCAGGCAGTCCCAGCCGCTTGCTGATGGCAAAGGCATTACTTTTGCCGGGAACACCTACCAGAATGCGGTAGGTGGGACGCAGGGATTCTACATCGAATTCACAGCAGGCATTCTCTACCCAGGAGGTAGTCAGGGCGTATTCCTTTAATTCGGAATAATGAGTTGTGGCAATGGTACGGATGCTCCTGCGATGGAGGTAATCCAGTACGGAGGTGGCAAGGGCGGCTCCTTCTGTAGGATCCGTGCCGGCCCCCAGCTCGTCAAAGAGGCAGAGGCAGGTAATATTAGCGTCGTGCAGCATGGCCACAATATTGGTCATGTGGGAGGAGAAGGTGGAGAGGCTTTGCTCAATAGACTGTTCATCCCCTATGTCCGCATATATTTCCCGGAAAAAGGAGAGCTCTGAGCGGTCCAGGGCGGGAATATGCAAGCCCGACAGACCCATGAGCTCCAAAAGACCCACGGTTTTTAAGGAAACCGTCTTTCCGCCGGTATTTGGCCCTGTAATAATTAAGAGGTCAAATTCATCACCCAGCCGGATATCGATAGGAACCACCTTTTTCGCATCGATTAGGGGATGGCGGGCCCCTCTTAGGCGAATAATCTCCCCGGTATTCATTAAAGGCCTAACCGCATTCATTTCCACTGCCAGCTTTGCCTTTGCAAAAATGAAGTCCAGCTCGGTCAAGATGGTATAGTCGGCAATAATAGCCTCTGCAGAGCCTCCGCACTGGAGACTGAGATTTCTCAGAATTTCCTGAATCTCAGCTCTTTCCTTGAGCTCCAGCTCCCTGATGTCGTTATTTAGCTTTACGACTGCCTGGGGCTCTATAAAGAGAGTTGAACCCGAGGAGGACTGGTCATGCACCATACCGGGAACCTGGGACTTGTATTCGGACCGGACGGGAACGCAATAACGGTTATTTCTCATGGTAATAACAGTATCCATGAGGTAGGTCTTCAGGGACCCGTTGACTAGGGACTGAAGAGTTCCATGTACCTTCTCCTGAGAAAGCAGGAGATTTCTGCGGATACTCTTCAAGTCAGGGCTGGCATCATCGGCAATGGTGTCCTCGTCTAATATGCAGCGCCGTATTTCCTTTGCCAGAAATCCGTCCGCACTGAGGCAGCGGAAACGGTCGCTAAGAGAATCCTCGGGGCTTTCCTCCCCGTCCAGTCCGTAGGACTGAATCCGGGATACTGCCTCTAAAAGGGAGGCAATATTCATGAGCTCCCTGGGACTCAAAGCACCTCCCGCCTCAGCTGTCTTTATCTGCCGTGTGATGTCATAGATCCCTGAGAAGGAGATGGAGCCCGAAGCAAAGATTCGCTTAAGGGCATCCTCCGTCTCCGTCTGGGAAGATTCAATCTCATGAATATCTTCGTAGGGCCTAAGTGCACGACATAAGGTCTTTCCCCGTTCTGAGGAGGCGTGGGACTCTAGTTTTTCTATAATCCGGTCAAACTCCAGGACATGCAGAACCTTATCGTTCATTTTTCTCTCCCAAATAAGTGTAAAATACCAAGATAATTATACCATGAATTGCTGTGGAATAGCTATTGATTTTTGGACGTATTTTTACTATTATATGTTTCGGCGACCGCTCATCATCGAGCAAGCTTGCTTGCGAGATGACAGCGGCGTAGCCGGAATCGAGGGGGGCTTTCCTCCTCTCTCGATTAATTGCAATTAAGCTATCCTATGGCATTATAATTGATTTTACCTATATGTATATTATAGTCTCTAATTTAAAATTTGCCAGATTCTTTCAGAAAGGATATAATTGCGAAATAATGATAGTTTGGAGAAAATGAATGCTTTCTTGTATCCTAAATGCTATTCTGAGTTTTTTGAGTTTTGTCTGGAATGGAATTATCCTTGTTTTTCTGATTGATCTTGTAACGGACTTTATTGCTATGCTAATTGCTATTTCGGCAATTATTGTTGTGGCCTTTATGGAGAGGGGGCCGAGAAAGAAGAAAAGAAAAAAGGATGATAATCCGGCCAAGGAGGCTTAAAGGACCCTGTCCCTTCTGTAAGGTCCATATCCCGATTGAGGGTTTGGGTTTAGGGGCAAATAATTGATTAATTTTAGATTCTTGCATTTTGGTTTGAGGTGTGATAAAGTATCACAGTGCTGATAGGCAGTCACAATAATTCGGAGCTTTAGCTCAGTTGGTTAGAGCAGACGGCTCATAACCGTCCGGTCCCGGGTTCGAGTCCCTGAAGCTCCACTTTTATGGTAGGAACACAGATGTCTTAGTCTGTGTTCTTTTTCTATGTATTTTTTGACTTAATACTTGCAATGGGGTTGAACAGGGCAGAGCCAATTCATATTTCCCGATTCCCGGCCATCCTTCCCGAAATTTAGGAAAAAAGCAGATACCGAATAGATTTATAATCTGATATAATAGAATTTCAAATTAGCCCTTTTAGATTTGGATATACTTATCCGCAAATATATTTATAAGCGGTAAGGGAGGAAGTATGAGTATAAAAGACTTATTCCAGAAAAAAATGGTTCTTTCCTTTGAGGTTTTTCCTCCAAAAACAGATGTGGGAATGGAAAAGCTTTCAGGGGAGGGGGGAGTGCTCGACCATCTATATGAGCTTTCCGCTGATTATATTTCCTGTACTTATGGGGCCGGGGGCAGTAATGCCGGGCGAAATCTGGAGGTTTTGAAAAAGATTCAAAAGGACGGACGCACCATTCCGCTTACTCATTTCAATTGTATCCGAAATAGCAGAGAAAGCATTCGCAAACAGATGGAGGCGTATCTGGAAAATGGTATTCAGCATATTCTGGCTTTGAGAGGGGATTTCCCTGTGGGCTTAAATGAGACCGGAGGGGACTTTCATTATGCGACGGAGCTGGTGAAATTTGTGAGAGACAGCTTTGGAGATAAGTTTACTATAGCGGTAGCTGGGTCTCCTGAGGGACATATTGATTGCAGGAGTCTGGAAGAAGATATTTCCTACCTAAAAATGAAGCAGGATAATGGGGCCGATTATATTATGACCCAGCTCTGCTGGGATATGGAGCAGTTTAAGTATTGGCTGGATGCTATCCGAAAGGCCGGCGTCACCATGCCGGTGGATGTGGGTATTATGCCGGTCCTGGATGCAGCGGCGACCATCAACATGGCCTTGAGCCGGAATGGCTGTGTCATGCCGGCCCGCTTATCCAGATTGATTTCCAGGCATTGGATCTTTCCTAATGTATTTGCCCCCAAGGAGGATGAGGATACCATAGAGAAAAAGAAGGCCGCATTTAGAGAAGAGGGCATGGAATATACCCTTGATATGATAAATGACTACCGGGCTTTGGGAGTGGACGGAATCCATCTCTATGCCCTGAATAAATATGAGGCGGTGACAAGGCTTGTGAAAGAGGCCGGACTCATGTCGGATTAGAATATAGATATTGGATGGATTTAGGCAGAAGTGGTTAGGCGGCCTGATTTCCGAATGCGCCAGGAAACCATATTCGGAAATCCCGCGCTCTGCGCAGGACACGGTCCCTGCTTCACAGGGACCCGGTCGCGTACGTATTCCGAATTTCCGATTAAATTCGGAATACTATACTTTTATGACGGCTCTTAAGGAGTTGGAAAGAAAAGGAGGAATCAAGAATGGCTGATTACAAAACGGATATTGAGATAGCTCAGGAGTCGGAAATGCTCCCCATTACTGAAATCGCCAAGGTGGCAGGGATTGATGACAAATATCTGGAGCAGTATGGTAAATATAAGGCAAAGGTGGATTATAATATTCTAAAAGATATGAAGGGGAAGGACGGGAAACTGGTGCTTGTCACAGCAATTAATCCCACCCCTGCCGGAGAAGGGAAGACCACAACTACGGTGGGTCTGTCCGATGGCCTGAAGAGACTGGGTAAGAATGTCATGGTGGCTCTGAGGGAGCCTTCCCTGGGACCGGTCTTTGGGATTAAGGGCGGGGCTGCCGGAGGCGGTTATGCCCAGGTGGTGCCCATGGAGGATATTAATCTCCATTTCACCGGAGATTTTCATGCCATAGGAGCTGCCAATAATCTGTTGGCCGCTATGCTGGACAATCATATTTATCAGGGAAATGCCCTGAATATTGACCCGAGAAGAATCACCTGGCGCCGCTGCGTAGATATGAATGACAGGCAGCTGCGTTTTGTGGTGGACGGTATTGGAGGCCGTGTGAATGGGGTTCCCAGAGAGGACGGATATGATATTACTGTGGCATCGGAAATCATGGCTGTACTCTGCCTGGCTTCAGATATTACCGATCTAAAGGAGAGGCTGGGAAAGCTGATTGTGGGCTATACCTATAAAGAGGAGCCCGTAACTGCCCATGACTTGCATGCGGAAGGGGCTATGGCGGCGCTTCTAAAGGATGCCCTGAAGCCCAATCTGGTCCAGACCCTGGAGCATACCCCGGCCTTTGTGCATGGGGGACCCTTTGCAAATATTGCCCATGGCTGCAATTCCGTGACTGCTACCAGGGTGGCGCTCAGACTATTGGATTATACCATTACGGAGGCGGGCTTCGGCGCCGACCTGGGTGCGGAGAAGTTCCTGGACATCAAGTGCCGGATGGCGGGCTTAAAGCCCTCCTGCGTGGTGCTGGTGGCTACGGCCCGGGCCTTGAAATATAATGGCGGAGTGCCCAAGGGAGAGACGGGGACAGAGAATCTGGATGCACTGGAGAAGGGACTTCCCAACCTGCTCAAGCATATCTCTAATATTACTCAGGTTTATAAGCTGCCCTGTGTGGTGGCCATCAACCGCTTCCCCCAGGATACGGAGGCGGAGTTAGCCTTAATTAGGAATAAATGTAAGGAGCTGGGCGCTAATGTGGCTCTTTCCGAGGTCTGGGCCAAGGGCGGAGAGGGAGCATTGGAATTAGCCAATGAAGTGGTGAGGCTTTGTGAGGAAGAGAATGATTTCACCTTCTCCTACCAATTGGACAGACCTATTAAGGAGAAGATTGAGGCTATCGTCACAAGGATCTATGGAGGAAAGGATGTTTCCTATACCTCTGCCGCAGACAAGCAGATTGCCCAAATGGAAAAGCTGGGCTTCGATAAGCTGCCTATCTGTATGGCTAAGACCCAATACTCTCTGACGGATGATCCCACAAAGCTGGGGGCACCTAAGGACTTCACAGTGACTGTGAGAAATGTGAAGGTTTCCGCGGGAGCAGGCTTCCTGGTGGCATTGACCGGGGACATAATGACTATGCCGGGCCTGCCGAAGGCCCCGGCCGCAGAAAGAATCGATGTGGATGAGAATGGCGTCATTTCGGGACTATTCTGACAGGCAGATTTGGATGTGTTTTTGTGCAGCCAACAAGCCAAGGCCTCATGGGGGCGCCTGCGCACCGGGGAGGCTTTGGCACCAGCCCATCATCGAAAGTCCGAGGGACTTGAGCTGACGGGCGAAGCCGAATCGAGTAGGTGCCGGCCTACTCAATTGTGATATTTGGATCTTGTCAATGCGGTAAGGAAAGGCCTTTGACCGTTGGCTAGGTATATAGGAGAATAGCGTGGATACAACATTATATTCTTGTAGGGAGTTTGTGGAGGTGCTATCCTCCTCAGAGCCTGCACCCGGAGGCGGAGGGGCGGCCGCCCTGGTGGGGGCTATCGGGACAGCATTGGGAACTATGGTGGGCAGCCTGACTCTGGGCAAGAAGAAGTATGCCTCTGTCCAGGGCGAGATAGAGGAATTAATAAAAGAATGCAGGGGGCTGCAGAAGGAGCTTTTGGATCAGGTAGAAGCCGATGAGAAGGCTTTTCTTCCTTTAGCAAAGGCCTACTCCATTCCAAAGGAGGATCCCTGTCGGGAGGAAATTCTGGAAAAGGCTACCAGAGAGGCCTGTAATGTCCCTATCCATATTATGGAGCTCTGTGCCCGGGCCATTGAGGCTGCAAGGGATTTCGCCCAAAAGGGGTCCAGGCTGGCCCTGTCCGATGCGGGCTGTGCGGCAGCCTGTCTGAAGGGGGCATTAGAAGCCGCTTCCTTAAATGCGTTCATTAATACCAAGTCCTTAAAGGATAGGGAAGAAGCCCAAAGGCTTAACCACAAATGTGAGGATTTGCTTTCTGTATATGGAAAAATGGCGGATGAAATCTATAGAAGTGTGAAAGAGTCTTTTCTGGCTTGAGGGAGAGAAGGAAGAATGGCAAAGTTATTATTGGGCAAGGCGGTAAATGAGGCTATTAATCACCGGGTTTCACAGAAGGTTGATTTCCTGAAGAGGCAGGGAATCGCACCTAGGCTCGCTATAGTGCGCTGCGGGGATAATCCGTCGGATGTGGCCTATGAAAAGGGCGCGGTGAAGAAGGCCGGAGTGGTGGGAATTGAGACACAGAGAATTGTTTTGCCCGAAAGCATTTCAAAAGCAGACCTAATTAGTCAGCTTCACTCCCTGAATCAGGATGAATCCGTGGATGGGGTACTCTTGCTGCGGCCTCTTCCTAAGCACTTGAGGGCGGATGAAGGGGAAATTGTAAATGCCCTGGACTACAGAAAAGATGTGGATTGCATGACAGACCTCAGTAATGCCGGAGTTTATCTAGGAAAGGAAATAGGTTTTCCGCCCTGCACGCCCAGTGCGGTCATGGAGATACTGGACTATTACGGCATTGATGTAAAGGGGAAAAATATTACGGTAATCGGAAGATCTCTGGTGGTGGGGAAGCCCGTAGCCATGATGCTAATGGCCCGGCATGCGACAGTGACCATATGCCATACACGCACTGTTGATGTGGCGGCAATTGCGAGAAGAGCTGATATAATTGTAAGCGCCGCGGGGGCGCTGGGGAGCCTTGGGGCTGACTTTGTCCGTGAAGGGCAGATTATAATTGATGTCTCTGTAAATTGGGATCCCGGTAAGAGAGACGGTCAGGGCGGTATGGCAGGGGATGCCGTTTTTGAGGAGATAGAGCCAATAGTAGAAGCAATTACACCGGTGCCCGGGGGAGTAGGGGCAGTAACTACATCTGTACTGATGGAGCATGTGGTAAAAGCGGCGGAAGGGAAGTAAGGAAGGAATTAGGAAATGACTTTGTGCGATTCACACAATTGAAACTGATAAAATTTGCCTTCTTTTGTTCAAAATTTCTTGTTGACATTGACTAGCCGGGGTGGTATTATACTATTCGCGCCGCAAACGAGGGCGCAAAACCAAAGGAACCTTGACAAGTAAACAGCAATGCAACCCTGAAAATTCTAATCATCAGTTAGAGAGATTTTTCAGTTTTGTAGAACAGACACAGTGA
>JAILCB010000089.1 GCA_024680595.1 Lachnospiraceae bacterium
TAGAGCCCGGGGAAAATGAGATTGAATTGACCTTTAGGCCCCGGGGATTTGTAATGGGAGGGGCCTTAAGCGCTTTTGGTGCGGTATTAGTCTTAATCTCATTATTTACAGGATTTATCAATAGGAAAACATTTTCCAAAGTCGCTTTTTATATCTTTAATGCGGTGTGGGCACTTGCTCTTTTGGGTTTATATATCATCCCCATTGGTTGGTTTGTAGTGCATGAAATCATAAAGATTACCGGCATTTTATAGAGAAGTCTTTATTATGTAAACTTATTTAGCTGGTATATACAAGCTGCAATTTAATAGATTAGAGTAATTTTATGTAAACTAATTGAGAAATTTTAATATTAGACTTCAATTTTGAGCTATTGAATTATTATATGGAATTGACCTGCCTTCTTAGCTGACAATATGGTTTTTTTGTGTAGGCTAGGAGCCAAAGTCTCGTCGGCGTGCTTGCACGAGCGCGAGACCTTGGCGACAGCCCATCATCGAATGCCTGAAGGGCCTGAGATGTGGGCGAGGCCCGAATCGAGTAGGGGGGCTACTCTCCCCTGCTCGATTAATTCTGATTTCAAACTGATGCTTTATGTAAACTAGAATTCTCTTTTATATACAGAGTATTTAAGGAGGTTTTATGGATTTTTCAATTATCAAGTACCTGGCAGGCCCCATCATTGGGGCGGTTATCGGTTACTTCACCAATCTCATTGCTGTCAAGATGCTTTTCTATCCCAGGAAGGAAGTGAGACTGTTTGGACGCCGGCTTCCCTTTACGCCCGGGGCCATACCCAGAGGAAAGAGCAGGCTTGCCAAGGCTGTGGGAACAGCGGTGGGAGAGACTTTACTTACTCGTTCTGACATTGAGTCAAAGCTTATATCGGATGAGGTCAGCGGAAATGTTGCCGATGCGGTTATGGGAAAGCTTTCCCTGCCTCTGAAGCAGGAGGTCATGGAGCTGGCTTCTCTGTCGGAAGAGAGTTATGAGGAAAAGAAAGGGAAGGCGGTTGACTTCATTAGCGATACCCTGGTTAAATCTCTGTCAAAGCTCAACTTTTCAGACATTCTCGTGGAAACGGGAAGTGCCGCTGTGAAGGAGAAGGTGAAGGGCACTATGCTGGAAATGTTTTTGTCCGAGGATCTAATCCGGTCTGTCATAGGGCCTGTGGGGAGCGAGGTACAGAAAGCGCTGATAGCAAAGGGACCGGACCTATTCCGTCCCAGCGTTGTGGAGAAGATAGAGGAAATTGAAGAGGACAGCGGACTTGGCCTGTTAGGAAAGGTTGATGTGGGGGAAGAAAAGACAAGAGGGACCATTGTACGCATATACAGGAATGTAGCCTCATCCGGAGTTGACAGACTCATGGCAACCATTGATATTTCCGGAATCGTGGAAAAGAAAATCCGGGATATGAAGGAAGAGGAACTGGAAGTTCTGGTTCTGTCCGTCATGAAAAAGGAACTGAATGCCATCGTGAATCTAGGCGCTTTAATAGGCTTTGTGCTTGGTCTTGTGAATCTTTTGCTTTTGTCCCTGTGAGTTGGAGCAATCGTTAATCTGACACAAAATAAAACAGTAAATTTCTAGTATATCTGGTATTATAGAGGTACATTATTGAGAATCTGCCTTGGGACGAGGCGTGGAATTTGTAGTAGCTGTAAAGCGGGGGAGTCAACTACCTATCACCTAAGGGCAGTGGGTTTCCGCCTACAAAACGAGAGGGTTTGATTTATGAAGAAGTATAGGAAACCATATGATACTAATCATTTACTGGTGAACATTATTGTTGCATTAATGATTGCGGCATCATCCACGCTAATCCTGGTCACTCCGCTCACCGTCCGGTTGGAAGGAATCCATGGTCTTGCAAAGGAGTACCTGGTTAGCACAGCTAAATCTCTTGAGCTGGGTATTGATGAAGAAATGGTTGATGAGGGCCTTGTTCAGCTGGAGAAGACAGGTATTCCTGAGGCGCTTAGGGAAATCGTTCCTGATGAAATAGAAGCCGGAATCTCCATGTATGACATCAAGATGGTATGTGAGAGTTATGAGGAGATAAGGGATTTCACCAAAACAGAGATCCGGTCTTTTGAGGATTTGGGAAATATTTTCATAGGGATGATTCTAGCGGATTACCTTAAGGCTAATTTTGCTAATGAAATAGACCAGATCAATATGGCTGTTGATGGATATAGCTTTTTTTATTATATATTGATTGGACTTGCCCTCCTTTCTATTATCCTTGTTCTATTTCGGAAAAGAGGAGCTGTCTATCTATGGTTGATTCCGGCCTTAATATTTACCCTGGTCTGGGTTTCTGCATCGCTCATATGGTCTTCGATTATCGGAGAAGTCATTGCGCAGAATCTGTATATTAAATTTCCCTGGGGTATGGTGGCGGGCTTTGTCTTAGTGCTGGCTGCTGAGATTATCTATCATCGGAGACTCAAAAAAGCAAGGGAAAGCTGGGCTGGTGCAGAGGCTGAGAATACGGAAGCTGTAGGCAAAGGGATAGCGGGAAAGGCTGAGGATACGGAAGCTGTAGTTAAGGGGACTGCGTCAGAGGCTGGGAATACGGAAGCTGTAGTTAAGGGGACTACGTCAGAGGCTAAGGATACGGAAGCTGTAGTTCATGGGGAAGTGGCAGAGGCTGAGAAGAAGTTGTAGTCTGCAAATAAAAAGTCAAGCAGAAAATGGTGAACTTTAAAAATCTTTTACAGGTCGACTTTAAGGTATAACTAATAGGCCACCGTAGAACGTTGGCTTGAGTGTGTTAAGAAGATTTAGGGTTATTCGCCTTTTGAAAGCATAGACAGATATTCGTTGACTCGTCCGTAGTAGATTCGAAGGAACTTGTTGGCACCGGCAGTCATATACACATAATAAGGCTTGTCTTGTGCTCTCTTTTTGTCCATGAAGGCATACACGGGGTCATCAACAGGTATACAGAGCAAAGTGATTTATATTCTTTAGCTAAAACATTGATATATTGTTATGTAGGAAGTTTAGATAATACTTCAAAAGAAGATGATTTATTAAATATTCTAAAGAAGGCTTGTTCAGAAAATCCAGATGAACGCTATAATAATGTTCAAGCTTTTCTAGATGCATTACGTGAAATTAAAGCATAAAATTATTTAGTGCCAGCCGAGTTTGAAGTCTCAGCTGGCACCAAATATAGCATGGGCATGTTGTGAAAACCTCCTGTTAGTAGTGTTGATGGGAATGGATCAGAGAACGATGATGGGCATGTAAACCTCTGGAAAGTTGTAAGTCATAGAAATCACCTCCTAGAAACGTAACGCGTGTGGTTGATGAACGGTATCACAGCATAGGATGGTTGTAGTAGTCGCTCATGTAGTTGTAGTACTCGTACCCATAAGGGAGAGAAGAGTATACATGGAACATGGACAGAGCAATAGCCATCGGAGTATGTGTATGAATGTGGTTCATAGATGGAATAAACATAATGAATACCTCCTGTAAAATAGAATGAAATTATTAACGGGTAAAATGTGGAATTACCACTTGCGTGGATCCCATGGAGAAGTTGGAAATGGTGGACTTATAAATCTGGAAACCACAGATAAAAGTGTGTGTAATAACATAGGCACCTCCTGGAAGATAAAATAGTTAACGGGTTCTAGTTAAAAATTAGAAGTTGAAGTTGATGGTAATGTCGATACCCATAATGATTACCTCCTCGCTGGTTGATAAGTGAATGATAACATGACTGCCGGAGCAGAAATTGCGGTGAAATTAATCCTCAAAAATAGATTTGATGACTATTCCAGCACCGACTCTTAAAAGAGTATAAAGAATAGGGGCCATGGTGCACCTCCTTATGAAAATAGAAGTTGATGGGTTACAGTACCGGGCTACTGATTTTCAGAAAGATCACTGATAGCTGGTAAGCCGCCGAGCATGTGAGTGAGCACCTCGGTGAAGTAAAGGGCCTTGTTGATGTAACCATGGTCATCGGAAATACCGTGAGCCTTGATGGCTTCGCGACCCTGCTTGAAAAGGTTGTGTGTCTTGCCCTGGTTGTAGCTCTCGCCGTTAACAGTAACGTTCATAAAAACACCTCCCTATTGGTGAGAAAAATAAATTGATAGAAACGGGTTCTAATTAAAAATTAGAAGTTGAAGTTGACAGTAATGTGGATATCCATAATGATCACCTCCTCAAAAATGTATATGGTTGATAAGCGACACTTCCAGGTGAAACCTAGAAGTTAAAATTAATGGTATTGTTCATAAGATAAACTCCCTGTTGATTGATAAGTGAATGGTAACATAGGTGTTGGAGTAAAAGTTGCGGTAAATTGTTCTTTGCAAATTTGTATGAGTATTTGCTTGCTACAAGATTCATTATACTGAGTGTCAAGGAACAAAATTTGCGGTGGAAGCTTTTCTGGTTTTATCAAGTTGATTTCTTATGGCAAGATTAATTATCCCAACTTCCCGATTACATTTTCTGTCTACAGCTCAAAAATGTAATCTATGATTCTAAAAAAGTTGCGTAGAACCTTGAAAATTCGCATATTTCCCTTGCTTTTTGGAGTTGCCTGTCGTATAATGCAGACAGAATATAAAGCTTCTGTCTACATTATGCGGAGGACTCCGAATGTACATCAACTACGACCAAAAGGGCAATTATGAATACGCTACGGCATCCAGTTCCAAAAGGAACGGCAAAAGCGTGGGCAAAGACCAGCAGATTTATCTTGGCCGGGTCATCGATAAGGAGCGGCGCATCTTCAAATCGAAGGAGAGAGGCATGTTCATATTCGATCCTGAAAGCGTTTCCTTCACTCCGGCATCGGAAGATATCACGGCAACCCTGCCCAAGGCTGAAGATAACCGCCGCCGGGAACAGCTCATCCTTGATTTTGGGAATGCCTTCTTCTTTGATAAGTTCATCGCATCAAAGAACTACGACGAAGTCCTGGACAATATCCCTTTCGGAAACAAGGACACCCTGAAGGCCATGCTCTGCTTCTATGCTCTTGAGAACCTCTCAAACACCAATGCATCAGACTGGTTCGAAGGAAGCTTCGCAAAATACCTTTATCCCGGAGCAGGGCTTGACAGCCGCAGGATCAGCGAGTTCCTTGAGAGCCTTGGAAAAGAGGAGAATTACAGGGCATTCTTCCCACTCCACATCACATACGTGATGAACCAGGTCAAGGATGACAAGGGCATACTCATCGACAGCACAGGGGTTCCAAACAGCATTCATTTCCCGCTCACCGCCATAAGCAACCACAATGGCAAGATAAACAATGAGATGCGCCTTATAGCCGTGGTCCAGAAGAGCACAGGGATGCCGTTGTATTTCCGGTATATCCCGGGAAACATCATTGATGTGAACACCATAGTCCGTACCGTGTATGAGCTTCATGCCATCGGCGTTGATGTAAACAACTGCCTTTTAGATGCAGGCTATTATAACGATGATGTATTCGATTCCCTGAGGTTCGCTTCCATTGATTTCATGACACGCGTGAACGCAGTCAATGGGATTTACAAGAACCTCCTGTCGGACAATCTTGATACCCTTTGCAAGAAGGAAAACCTCGTGCGGTACAACGACCGTTACCTTTATATAAAATGCGTTCCCTGCAAGGTCGGCTCCAAAAAGGACATTCCTGCCTTTGCATATATCTGTAAGGACATAACAAGGTCAAACGACGAGATTGAGAAGTTCCGCAACCGCGAGAGAAACAATGATTTCGACCGCGATAAGCTTTTTGATACGATCTCCACAAATGGTATATTTATCCTGATCAGCACAAGGCAGCTTCCTACTATTGAGATCCTTCCGACCTACTATTCGAGACAGCAGGTGGAGCAGCTCTTTGATATAGAGAAGAACTACAGCAATCTGGTCCCCTTAAGGGTACAAACAGAGGAAACGCTGAGGGGGCATCTGCTCCTGGTGTTCATAGTATCCACTCTTATAAAGATGCTGCAGGAAGATCTCAGGGATACTGAGGACACTCCGATGAACCTGTTCCTCAATCTGAGGAATCAGAAGTGTAAGGTATACAACACTACTATCATAACGGCGGAGCCAGTGAAGAAGGTGAATGACATCTATAAAAAGTTCTACATCACCTGCCCTCCGAAATTCAGGTTAAACGGTAACCGAATCGAAGGAGATACCCGCTTCGTCAAGCAGAATAAAAGGAAAAGATCCTATAATCGGCGCAAGA
>JAILCB010000308.1 GCA_024680595.1 Lachnospiraceae bacterium
ATGTAATAATACATCCTTTCTTAATGCTATAATTAGGCTCTTTCCCTGCTTTGATATTGGGATAGGGCAGAGCTCTTGCCCTTATGGCGCACGGGCAAATCTCTTTCACTGCTTTGTACTTTAGGAGAGGAGAGGGACTGCGCTTCCATTTTGGGCGTACTGAACAAGTTCTTTCATTGCTTTGTAATTAGGAGAGGAAAGGGACTGCGCTTCCATTTATAGTCCACTGAACAAAAAGGCTTTCACTGCTTTCTATTCAGCCTAGGAAAGGGACTGCGCTTCCATTTTGGGCGTACTGAACAAGTTCTTTCACTGCTTTGTAAACATGATATGAAAGAAGCCTTTTTCCGCCTTAAACAGCATGGGGATCCTCTCCGGTGTCACCACATCCACCCCCGTCTGCCCGGTCGATCCATCCTCTGAAGCAATTCCCATATCAAGTACAGCCGAACTGTTCCCAATGATAATCTCCATTTCATGAGCCACATCATACCGAATGGGGATGCTTCCATTCGGCGGAAGATCGCCACTGAGGAAAGCATAAGTTCCTTTCTGCTTTCCACTGGGAATGCCAATGAGACCCGCTAGCTCTTCATCAAAATCCACCTCAATGCTTTCCCCATCTCCATTAAAGGTCATGGTTCCGTGCTCCGAAGTGAAGGTTCCGTCATGAGCCTCAGGAGCCGGAGTATCCGGTTCATAAGGGGCATTGCCCCCATCTGTCCCTGGGCATCCCGTGCAGAATACAGCCATTATTATCAACAACAGGACAAGAATAAATGTCCTCGGCCGGGTTCTCCTGCAAACATTCATCTTTTTCTCCTTGTTCTACAATAGAATCCAATGCTGCTATGAGTATATCCATTATTATTCGATAATCATCCTATGGTTTCCTGTATAAGGGCTGAATGGGTCGCACTTACCAAGCTGTATCGAATAGGTATAAAGCCCCTTACTCGATGGGATTTCGGGTTTTTCGAAAAATCAGCATTCGGGATTCCGAAGACCCCTTTACTCGATAGGGTATCGCCCACACCCCGGGCTCAAAAGGCTGTCGATGATGGGCCACGCCCCGTGCCTTATGGGACCCAAGCCTCCCATGAGGTCTTGTCTCCCAGCTTACTCTGGAAATCACTTCAAGAGCGGCAGGCCGCATTTCTTGCAGCGGTCCTCTAAAACGCTGTTCTTTGTCTGACATCCCACGCAATAGATCCCATCCGCCCGAGATTTGTCATAGAGCTCATAAGGAAAAGCGAATTGGGGATGATAACGGAATTGGTCGCCTTCGTTTAGATAATTAAAAGCCATCACACGACTATGATCCGTTTCAACTATCCTTTTGTTTTTTCCATCCCTTGTTCTTACATGAATAATATAATCATAGCCCTCATAACGAGACCGATTATCCCTGTTACTACTGCTCCTTTCAATTCTCCGCCGCTTTTCTTTTTTGATGACCTGCGCTTCATATGTATTATTTGCAGTATTTCTAAGAAAAGCAAAAATGGTGAATATCAGAAATATAAGAGAAACTACTCCTCCGATAATTAGAGCCGTCTTCATCTCCATATCCTTACTGACCAGGCTGTAAATAACGAAACCGATTATAGGGATGGGAATCAGAATAGCTCCAAATATAGCGGCTGCTCCACGCTGCTTTTTCATGGCCTTGAGGATTTCCGGGTGATTTACCCTATCGGAATAGCCGAGAGGCGGGACACCTTTTCGGACACCATTCTGGCCCTGTTGGTAATTCTGAGCCTGAGGATAACCCTGACCCTGTTGATAATTCTGGCCCTGCGGGCAGCCCTGACCCTGAGGATAATTCTGGCCCTGGGGATGCGCCTGGCCTTGTCCGGCCGCCATTAGCCTGGCCCCGCATATTTCACAGGTTGCATATTTCCCACTAATTTGATTACCACAACTTGGACAAAACATAAACGACCTCCTCGTAACAAATCACAAAGGCTTCGCAAAAAATAATACCCTCGCTTTCAGTAGCTATTTTCCTTTCTGCGCACTTCATCCTTGCAGTGCATCCAATGTATACATGGTAATCTATCCTTTAATCTTTGCATTCGGACAGTGACTCGTAATGAAATTCCAGACAAAGTCATAATCCGCTTCATCTGCGTAAACCTGATTATGGTCCAAAAGCAGGTTTACTTTAATGAGATGAAGCCAGCGCTTACCAATCACCTTTTTCACATTGGCAAAGGGTGACGTCATGCTATTCCTGGAAGCAGCCAGCATGCCGGCCCCCATAGCACTATAGTTTCCCGCAAAAGCTCCTGCCATGGCTGAAAGCCAGCCCAAGGCCTCTCCCTTCTGGAATTGCTTAGGCATCTGAATATGTGAGACCGAATTCTCATCCATCTCAAAAAGCACCATATATTTCCAGCCATAGGCAGCCGCCAGGAAAAAGTAGCCAACTAATATGAGCACAAACAGGATTCCCGGCACAATCAAAATCCCCGGGTCAAGCAGATATCCCGTCACTGCATCCATAAATCCATCGTCAAATACTTCCACAATAAATAAAAACGTAATAAAACAAAGGCAGATGATGCCAAAAATCTTAAATAGTGTCAGCAGAATAGTCGGATTTTTTAACATGGGAAATTCATAGACCCACCGATATTTACCATCCGGGCAGAAATAAATATTCTCCGTAACTCTTTGTCCCTGAAAAGTCTCCATTTTTCACCTCCCTGCATTCTTCGCTCCGCTACGATCATCAAAGACCTTCTCTTTCCCTCTAAACCCCGACTCTTCTGTAGTGTTTATCGGAAAAGGCATCTTGGGTAAATTATTACAGATTCATACCACTATCATACAAGAAAAATGCAAATGATAACAGTAGTAAAAGAACAAAGTTTTTCACCTTGATAGGAAAATCCCCTCTACCCATTTCAATATCACCCAAATCTCAGCCTAACGGCCTTTTGATGAAGGTCGCCCGGCAAGAGACCTGTTGCAGGAATCAAATAGCTATAATAGTCCTAACAGAAAGGAAACAGTCTATTGAAAAGGAGGACATGATTATGCGTAAGGGATTAACGGAAGTGGTATTCATTCTGGATAGAAGCGGTTCCATGAGCGGACTCGAGGCCGATACCATTGGTGGTTTCAACTCTATGCTGGAAAAGCAGCGGAAAGGAGAAGGAGAAGTTTATATTTCTACAGTACTCTTTGATGACAAGATTGAGGTACTTCATGACAGGCTTCCTGTCAAAAAGGTGGAACCCATCAATGATAATCAGTATTATGTCCGGGGATGCACAGCTCTTCTGGACGCCATAGGCAGCTCCATCCACCATATTTCGAATGTCCACAAGTATGCAAGGGAAGAGGACAGACCCGAGAAGACCCTGTTCATCATTACAACAGACGGCATGGAAAACTCCAGCCATAATTACAGCTATCAGAAGGTAAAGGAGATGGTGGAAAAGGAGGAAGAAAAGTATGGATGGGAATTCCTATTTCTGGGAGCCAATATCGATGCCATCGAAGTGGCGGGCAGGTTCGGCATAAAGGCAGACAGAGCCTATAATTACGAGTGTGACAGTGCCGGAACCGCCCTTCATTATCAGGTTCTCTCCGAGACCGTATCCGCAGTCAGAAAATCCAGAAACAGAAAGGAGCGAGCCCTTATGATGTCCAAGTGCTGTGCCCCAATCCGAGAGGACTATGAGAGAAGACACAAGGGATGAGGACAAAATTATAAAAAAACACCATCCCAAGTAGGCTATGGAAATCAAGGCCTACTTGGGGTTTTTCATGCGGAAATCCAGCCCATATAGGGCAGCCTGCTTTAATGGAAATGAAGAAACGTAAATTGCCTGATCCACCATTTTGTATTACGGAGGAAATGACGAAATAATCGAGAGGGGTGGGAAGCCCCCTGCGACGGAAATGTACAGATACGCTTGAATCAACACGCATCAGACAATGGCGCAGGGCAGTCCGTGTTCTTCCAGCTGTATGTCCAGCTCGATCATGTCATATATTTCATTCTCTATGAAATAGGAGAATATGATATCGGTCTTGCTGCAGGGTGACAGGGCATAGCCCGCCCTGGCTAATAAATCCTTAGATTCATCCAGATTCAGTTTCGCCCCTACGCACAGGCGAAGAGCCGTTGCTTTCTGAGGATGGTAATCCACATTATTCTTTATCTTGGAGAAAACCTTTTTGTTTACAATTGCTCTATTATAAACCTCCGCATTTTCCATCTTTTTACTCTGAATTAGATACATGAGATACTGCGAAAAGGTATCTGCGGTATGCTTCATCCTTTCTTCCAAGAGACTCTCATGCTTTTCCTGAAACTCAAAGGAGACATCCTCTAAATCAGGCTTAGCGGAAGCCAAGTCCTGTTCCTCCGGTTTGGAGGCTGCTTTCTGCTTTCCCTTCTTGAAAAAAGAGCCCAATAAGTAATCCTTTTTCAAACCACCGGCATTTCTCTCTGACTTCTCCAGGCCCGATCCAACAAAACTTGTATATAAGTGCGTAGGGGTATTGGCGGCCGCATCTTCAGGTGATGACAATGGTGCTTTTGCTTTTGGAGCAGGTGATACTCCTTCTGTCTCCAAAGATTTTCTGCCAAGAACAGTCCTTGCACTTGTTCTAAAGGCCTCTTCTCTACGTTGCACAGATGGCCTTATTTCTGCATTAGAAGGATAATCATCCCTGTCAACCAGTATATGCTCATCAAGTAGCTGCCTATATTCCTCCTTGTTCTTTTCTTCTACATAATTCTCGTCAATATATTCTTCCAGCTCTGGGAAAATCCTTTTTCCCAAAGATTTGGAACTACCATCAAAAACAACAAGGAAGACCTCCATTTCATGATGAAGGAGAAAAGCATTGATTTCATCCACGGCTATTCGCATCCCCTCTTCCTTTGGATAACCAAAGCCTCCTGTAGAGATGAGGGGAAAGGCTATGGAGTGAATTCCATTCTCTAATGCCAGTTTTAAGCTCTTCCTATAGCAGGACCTCAGTTTCTCCTCTTCCCTTTCCTCTCCATTCACGTATAGAGGGCTCACTGCATGTATGATATACTTGGCAGGCAGACGGAAGCCCGGAGTAATGAACACCTCCCCTTCCGGGACAGGTCCAATCTTCTCCTTTCTATATGAAAGGAGCTCATTATATCCCGCCGCATGATATATTGCACTATCACATCCTGTACCAACATCAGCTTGGTCATTTGCCGTATTCACGATGGCATCTGTATTCATTCTGGTAATATCATTTCGAACAATCCGAAAGGACATACTCTCACCTCCCAAAAAAGTTCTAAGTAAACAATCAGCAACCCCCCGAAATTAGGATATTTCCTATTCAAAGCAGTCAGTTCCGTTTCATATTTGTTATCTGATGAAATATATAATGCAACAAAAATATAATGAAGTAAACCACCTAGATATTCTTTCTCTATAAAAAAACAAACAATTTGTGCTATAATCTCTTGAGATGTTTCATGGATTTTTTCGAAAACCCATCCTTGGGACGTTTCAGGATTTTTCTTGAATTCAGTTTCTCCGGCTATTATGAGTGTCGAAAAGTAAATGATGTCGAATATGAAGAACGATTAGAAATCTGTCTGTATTTCCTTGTAATTTTGTGAGTTTATGTAGATTTGAGGCATTTCATCGAAAGCAACCACAGTGACGCGTTTGAAATACCCAAGCTCAGGCGGTGCGCATGGACCAAATCATTATACATGTGGATATGGACGCCTTCTTTGCCGCTGTAGAAATTCGTGATAACCCGGCACTGAGAGGCAAGCCCTTAATTATAGGATCTCTTCCCAACGAAAGAGGCGTTGTTTCAACTGCCAGCTATGAAGCCCGCAAATTTGGCGTACATTCCGCCATGAACATCAAGGAGGCCTATCGCCTTTGTCCCGGCGGAATCTATATGCATCCCCATATGGAAAAATATAAAGCTGTATCAATGCAGCTCCACAACATCTGGAATAGCTACGCATCCGCTCTGGAAGCAGTTGCTTTTGATGAAGCATATCTGGATGTGACAGAAAGAGCGGGGGACTTTGAAGGCGCGCGCAAGATTGGTAAAGAAATTAAAGAGAGAATCCTCAAGGAACTAAAGCTGACCTGTTCGGTAGGCCTGGCTTATTCCAAAACGGCCGCCAAAACCGCAAGCGAGGAGAAAAAGCCCAACGGTTACTTTGAAATCCTCACTCCAAGGGATTTTGTCAATCTCATCATCGACCGAAATGTAAGGACCCTTTATACGGTGGGCGAAAAGACGGCGGAAAAACTACATGCAAATGGAATACTGACCGTCAGGGACATTCAGGAAAATCAAGAGGGAGTTATCCGTCTCTTGGGAAAACAGGGTCAGTGGATCACGAGACTTGCTTTTGGTATCGATGACAGGAAGGTTACTCCACGACACCCAGAGGATGCCAAATCCATCGGAAGAGAAGTCACCTTTCAAAAGGATGTGGAGAATTACCAGCTCCTTAAGGATATCCTTCTGCTTCTGGCTCTATGCGTTAACAATAGGGCCAAGCGAGTCGGTCTTCACGGAAAAGGAGTGACTTTGAAATTAACCTATTCGGATATGAAAGCAATATCCCGGTCGCAAACTATTATCTCCACCGATTCCGTCCTTGATATTTACATAAACGCCGCACAGATGCTGGATCAAGTGCAGATTCGACCAGTACGCCTAATAGGAGTAAGTATCTACAACCTTGACATTGAAAAAGACCGTCAGCTCAGTTTTGATGATGTTTTCGAGGCCTTCTCCCGGCAGAAAGAGGAAGAACTAGGGGCACTTCTCAGGGAAATGGGTCAGCGATACGGCCTGGATTTTGCCGGTCATTTAGAACAAATATATCAAAGAGATATTCTCCACAAGACCGTTGAATATATGCGTAAGCACAGTTAAAGGATGAAAAAATGAAGAAAAATATTTATTCCCGCCTAGCGGAAATCCCAGAAGGAAATGCCAGTGACATTATTACAGAAGGATGCCTGGTACTGGAAGGAGGCGCCTTCCGCAGCCTCTATACCCAGGGATTTCTAGATGCAATGATGGTTCATGATCTCAATATCCGCTGCGTAATCGGCGTTTCAGCCGGTGCTCTAAGCGGCATGAACTATGTGGCAGGCCAGATCGGAAGATCTGCCAGGCTCAACCTGTCATTCCGCCATGACAGCCGGTATGTTGGGCCAAAGGCTTTAGTCCACAGCCACAGTATTGTAGATGTAGGCTTTCTCACTGAGGAAAGGGGTATATACGAACCCCTAAACAGAAAAAGATTTGACGACCCATCAAGGCGCTTCATCGCAGTGACCACCAATTGTCTAAACGGAAAGGCTACCTGTTTTGAGAAGGGAAAATGTAGCGATATCATGCAGGCAGTCCGGGCCTCT
>JAILCB010000021.1 GCA_024680595.1 Lachnospiraceae bacterium
CATTCCAAAGCTGGTATTGCAGCCGGTGGTGGAGAATGCCCTCCTGCACGGAATATTCGAGAAGGAGTCCAGAAAGGGCACCATTGTCATTATGGCCTGGGAGGACATTGACCCGGATACCGGCAAGGAAATTATCGTAATCACCGTGTCCGATGACGGGGTGGGAATGGACCCCGATAAGGCAAAGACCATTACAAGAGATGAAAAGGGCAGCACCAAAAAGGGCAGCGGAATTGCCATCAGCAATACCCACCAGCGTCTGGTCCTATTCTACGGTCCGCCCTGCGGCCTCTATTATTCCTCTGAAATCGGCAAGGGGACGGAGGTGCAGATAAAGATCCTCAAGCAGACCATAGAGGAGTCGGAGGAAGGCCAACTATTTCTGCAAAGATAAGTCCCATTCCAGAAAACAAAATGGAAAAATAAGCCACAATCTTCTCAATCTTGATATTTTCTCTTTCTCTTGACGGAAAATACTGTTATAATAAGAAAGATTTTTTGTGAAGGGGGCTGCCCTCCCCTTCACATTTGCAAACGCGGCGTCCGGCCAATATTATGGAGCTAGAATACCGCGATTGACTTTCCCCGATTTTTTTGGGGGCCTGTCCTGCTTCATGGGCGGGATTTGCCGATAGGCTTCTTTACCCTATTGGCAAAGTCACGGATTTAGGACAGGGATGATTTTCCCATATCCACTTGGAGAGAAAGAGAGGAGAAAAAGGATGAAAAAGACGATTGCATTGTTAGTTACCACATTACTGCTTTTCGGTCTTGTAGGCTGTGGCGGAGCCAGCTCGGGCGGAGCCAGCTCAGGCGGCGATTCCAAGGCTAGCGCGGCTGCCACGGAGGCCAAGACTGACGGCGAAAAAACCGGGGCCAAGAAATGGGTCATTGCCACTGACACGACCTTCAAGCCCTTCGAGTACACTGATGAAAGCGGAAACTTTGTAGGAATCGACGTAGACATTCTGGCAGCTGTCGCAAAGGACCAGGGCTTTGAGTATGAGCTTCAGCCTCTGGGCTGGGACGCTTCCATTGCAGCCTGCCAGGCAGGACAGGCGGACGGCATGATTGCCGGAGCCTCCATCACTGAAGAGCGTAAGTCATCCGGCTGGATTTTCTCAGATGGCTACTACGATGCCAACCAGAGTATGGCAGTTGCCACCGATTCCCCTATTCAGGGCTTTGCGGATATGGCAGGAAAGGAAGTCGCCGTAAAGACAGGTACCATGAGCGCTTCCTATGCTGAAGAATTATCCAAGGAGCATGACTTCACGGTTACCTATTTCGAGGATTCCGCCACTATGTACCAGGCTGTTGTGGGCGGCCAGGTTGACGCCTGCTTCGACGACACCCCCATCATGGCCAGCTACATTAAGGACAACGATGTAACCATGAGAATCGTAGACGGCACCGGAAATGACCCCGCCTCCTACGGCTTTGCCATCTTCAATGCAGACAATCAGCAGCTTGTTGATATGTTCAATGCCGGCCTCAAAAAGATCAAGTCTGACGGAACCTATGATACAATACTTGAAAGATATCTTGGCGAATAAGGAAGCGGTATGGTAAGAATAATTTCTGTTTACGGCGGAATGCTGTTATCGGCCATGGGCAAGACTCTGCTTCTTGCCCTATTGGGCCTATTCTTTGCCTGTATTATAGGCATGTTTTTTGGAATTCTGAGTGTCTTGAAAAACAAGGCCTGTAATATCATTGCCCAGATCTTCGTGGACGCCATTCGTGGCGTCCCGATGATCGTTTTGGCCTTCTTTGTTTATTTCGGCATTCCCTATTTCTTTAATACAACTATAGGCGGCTTTAATGTTTCCTTAACCGCCCTTCAGGCCGGTACTATCTGTCTGGCCCTGAATTGCGGCGCCTATATGTCTGAGATTATAAGGGCAGGTATTGAGTCGGTGGATGTGGGGCAGATGGAGGCTGCCCGCTCCCTGGGGCTTTCCTATGGCAAGGCCATGCGACGGGTCGTGCTGCCCCAGGCCATCCGGACCATGATTCCCAGTATTATTAACCAATTCATCATCACCCTAAAGGACACATCCATCCTTTCCGTAATCGGATTTCCGGAACTGGTCAATACTGCAAAGAATGTTCAGGCCAATACTTTCATGGCCTTCCAGACCTGGCTTATCGTAGGTATTATGTATCTCATCGTAATCACTGCTCTTTCGAGAACCGCGAAGCTTTTGGAAAGGAGACTGAAGCGTGGCCGCTAATAAGAACAATGTAAAGATCGAAGTCAAGAATCTAAAAAAGGACTTCGAGGATCTGGAAGTGCTTAAGGATATATCAACTACTGTTTATGAGGGAGAGGTGGTTGTTTTAATAGGGCCTTCCGGCTCCGGCAAGTCCACTTTTCTCCGCTGCCTAAACCGGCTGGAGGAAGCTACGGCCGGCACCATTATTATTGACGGATACGATATTACGGACAAGAAAATCGATATCAATAAGGTGCGCGAGAAGATTGGTATGGTTTTCCAGCACTTTAATCTCTTCAATAATCTAAATGTGATTAAGAATATGACCCTGGCCCCTCTGGAGCTGAAAAAGGCCTCCCCGGAGGAAGCCAATGAGAATGCTATGAGGATGCTGCGCCGGGTGGGACTGGAGGACAAGGCCGAGAGCTATCCCTCCCAGCTGTCCGGGGGACAGAAGCAGCGTGTGGCCATAGCCCGCTCCCTCTGTATGCATCCGGATATCATGCTCTTCGATGAACCCACCTCCGCCCTGGATCCTGAAATGGTGGGAGAGGTTCTGCAGGTCATGAAGGATTTGGCCGCAGAGGGCATGACCATGGTCATAGTCACCCATGAGATGGGCTTTGCCAGAGAGGTGGCGGATAGGGTGCTTTTCATGGACGGCGGCTATATCGTGGAGGAAGGGCCGCCCCAGGAGCTTCTCCTGCATCCCAAGGAGCCCAGAACCATAGACTTTTTGAATAAGGTGCTATAGATTTATCCCTCGCAGGGTCCGGGCTTTGATCCATGAATATGTTCCATATGCCGGTGGAGATACCCTGTCCCCCGCAGGATCCGGGATCTGCGTGATATATGCGTAAATTTGCACTTGAAAATTCACTGTCCCCCGCGGGATCCAGGATCTGCGGATACATTTCCTTTATGTGTTTACAGGGTTTTTGGAGATACCTTGTCCCCCGCGGGATCCGGGATCTGCGGATACATTTCCTTTATGTGTTTACAGGGTTTTGGAGATACCATCAATAAGTAGGGCTTTATGCTGCCATTCTCTTGAAATAGTGAGTATGGCAGCCTTTTTTTGCCAATCCGGTCAAAGTGTCGTATAATGTCGGCAATATTATCTTTTTCATGATTTAGGAGGATGTAATGAAGAAATCAAACGTATTTATTATAGCGGGTCTCATGACCCTGTCTCTTGTGGGCTGCGGCGGCAGCGGTCAGGGCCAGCAGGCATCCACAGCAGCAGGAACAGAGGCCTCAGGAACAGAGGCCGCAGGCACAAAAGGCGCAGGCACAGAGACAGCACCGGCTGCCGGCTCTGAAGCGTCTTCAGAGGCCAAAGCCAGTAGTGAAGCCGCCCCGGCCACAGATTCGTCCGACACGGGTTCAGATGAGGCCGGCGCTGCAGGCGGAGCCCAGATAGCCAATCCCTGGACCGACTGCACGGAGGATGAGGCCTACGGCCTTATTCCCAATAGCTTCAGCGCCCCGGAGGGCGCAAAGAATGTGGCCTGGTCCAGAATGGATTCCAATGAGCCCACCCTGGTCCAGATGACCTTTGACCTGGAGGGCGACAGCTTCACCGCCAGAGAGCAGGTGACCGGGGATGAGGCCAAGGATATTTCCGGTATGCATTACGACTGGGTGGAAGAGGATGAGGTTACCCTTGCCAATTGGGGCGGGGGAAATATGAAGGCGAAAACCTACCGCTATGTAGGAGAGGATGAATTTGTAGACCTCTGTACTTGGTATGATACGGAAATCGGTATTTCCTATTCCCTGTCCGTGGTAGCGCCGGATTTGGCGGGCTTTGATATTCAGGCCGTGGTGGAGGCCATGTATGACGAGAATAAACAGGCCGGTGCCTCCATTCCTCCGGCAGTGGCGGAGCATAAGCCCATGGACATCACTGACTGCGATACCTTTACCCAGATTGTAGACAAGCTGCCGGCTGACGCGGGCTTTGCCAATGCCACCATTGACGGGGTGGATGTATTGCTGGTTGCAGAGGCCGTATATGGCTATGACGAGAATGGAACCAATGCCGCCATCGATGCGGATGTCTATTATTATGATAAGGACGGGGTTCCCACCTATGCGGGCTATGTGTTTGCAGGCGGCACCGCCTATCCCCTCTCCATAGGGGACGGCAAGCTCTATGTGGGCGGCAATCATTTCATAGGGAAAATGACTCTGCAGGACGGCAAAATGGTCTACGTTGAGGATGCCCATGTAGAATATGACGGAACGGGAGCTGCCACTTATTACTACCGGTCCGATACCCAAAAGGTGGAGGCCGATGAGAAGGGACAGGTGGCGGATGACACGGTAATGAACCGTCTCTACGACGAATTCGACAAGGCAGAGATGATTGTCTTCAGCAAGGCCGGATAAGGAGGAATGCCGTGTCTGATTATGCTATTAGCTGCTGCTCCACAGCAGATTTGAGTCATGAATGGTATGAAAAGAGAGATATTGCGGTTGTTCCCTTTCACATTATTGTAGGCAAGGATGATTTGGAGGACGATATGGGTGTGACGATCACCCAGGAGGAGCTTTTCCGCCGCATGCTGTCGGGCGAAGAGGCCCACAGCTCCCAGGTCAGTACCGATGCCTATATTAATCACTTCGAGCCCATGCTGAAGCAGGGAAAGGATATTCTCCACATTACCCTGTCCTCCGGAATCTCAGGGACCCTGAATTCCGCCATGGCGGCTAAGGCGGAGCTGCAGGAGAAGTACCCCTACCGGAAGATTATCATTGTGGATTCCCTAAACGGTTCCTCCGGCTATGGAATGGTAGTGGATTTGGCCGCTGATCTCAGAGATGAGGGAAAGACCATAGATGAGGTCCAGGACTATCTAGAGGCCCATTTGCAAGAGTTCAATACCTGGGTGCTTTCTACGGATCTCACCTTCCTAATTAAGGGAGGACGGGTGAAACCCGCTGCCGGAGCCATTGGCAAGCTTTTGAATATCTGTCCCTTTGTGACCCTGACCCAGACCGGGTCCCTGGCTGTGGTGGAAAAGATCCGCACGAAAAAGAAGGCCCTTGCCCGTTTGGTTGAGATTATGAAGGAAAGGGCCGACAAGGGTCTCTCCTATGAAGGGAAATGCTTTATCAGCCATTCAGACCCGGCCCTGGGACAGGAGCTAAAAGCCCAGGTGGAGGCCAGCTTCCCCCAGCTAAAGGGGAAGATCGCCACTTTTCTGGTGGGCGGCACCATTGGAGTCCATTTGGGACCGGGAACTGTGGTGCTCTTCTTCCGGGGTCCGGAAGGCCAGAAGAGGGACTTCACGGCCTGACGGATTGCCATGGCGGGAGGCGGCTTTAGCTTCGCCCGTTTCAAAGGCCTGACGAGTTACCATGGCGAGAGGCAGCTCTGCGAATCGAGTGGGGAAGATGCAAATCGCACCCTACTCGGCCGCGAGCCGCCGGTCGGCTTTAGCCGACGAATTTCATCTCGGCGGCTCTGCGATAGAAAAAACCGGGTTCAAGAGATTCTCCAATCCCTTGAACCCGGTTCTTTCTATATCAGGCAATTCAGCCTTAATTAATAACTCCCCTTACTCTTCCAATAGCCCTGACATTCACAATCCCTATTCAGGGGTGCCGCGAATGTGTGAGATCTAATGGCCAGTCAAAAGGATCTGAAATCACAGTATCCCACTCAGGCCTCTGTCTTATTAGCCTCGCGGATGCGGTTCAGGTGCTTCATCACATCATTTCCGCCCTTGCCGAAGTAATCATGCAGCTTCTTGTACTCCGCATAAAGCTGGTCATAGACCGATACCTGAGACTCATTGGGAGTATAGACCTTATCCTGCAGCTTAGCCAGCTTGGCCGCGATTTCATTGGCATCCTTATAGCCCGTAACTTCACTCGGTGCCGCGGCAATTCCCAGAATAGCGGCTCCCAGGGCACAGGCCTGGTCACTGGCGCAAACCCGGATATTCCGGTTCAGAATATCGGTATAGATCTGAACGATGAGGGGATTCTTGGAAGGAATTCCACCGCTGAGAATAATGCTGTTCACCGGCACCCCCGCTGCCTCATAGTTCTCAATAATAGCCCTGGTGCCAAAGGCAGTGGCCTCGATTAAGGCCAGATAAATGTCCTCCGGCTTGGTCTGCAGATTCATACCGATAATAAGGCCGTTCAGGTCGAAGTCCATGAGAGGGGAACGCACGCCGTTGAACCAGTCCAGAGCCACCAGGCCGCTGGCTCCCGCCTTATAGCCCTGCAGCTTCTCAGACAAATATTGATGGACGGAAATTCCCTTTTCCCTGGCCACGGAGGCATAGCTCTCCGGCACACAATTATCCACAAACCAGGCGAAGTGATCGCCTACGCAGCACTGTCCTGCCTCGATTCCGAAGTAGCCCGGCATGATACCGTCCTTGACGATACCCTGAATTCCCTCAATATGAGCTTCCTTATCCGCCAGCATCAGGTGGCAGGAAGAGGTTCCCATGATGATTTCCATTTCACCAGGCTTTCCCACACCGCCGCCCGGCACGGAGCAATGGGCATCGATGATGGGGGTGGCCACGGGAGTTCCGGCCTTCAGACCCAGAATGGATGCCATTTCGGGACAAATTTCCCCAGCCTTGCCGCCCATGGGCAGAATAGGCATATTCATCTTGTCCTCAATGACATTGGCAAATCCGGGGTCCAGGGCTCCAAAGAATTCCTTAGAGGGGAAGCCGGTCTCATGGTGATAGAAAGCCTTGTAACCCATGGAGCAGGCAGAAGAGGTCAGAGTATCCGTCATCTTCCAGATAATCCAGTCCATAGCCTCCATGAAGTAATCCGCCTTCTCATAGACCTTGGGGGCCTTCCGGAAAACCTCCAGCACCTTGGGCATGGTCCACTCTCCGGAAACCTTTCCGCCGTACATGGAAAGCCAGCTCTCATTTCTCTCTCTGGCAACCTTGTCAATATAGGCAGCCTCTTCCTCGGCGGCATGATGCTTCCACAGCTTGACGAAAGCGTGGGGCTCATGGGCGAATTCCTCGGTCTGGCAGAGAGGGGTCTTGTCCTTGTAGACCGGCAGAATGGTGGCAGAGGTAAAGTCTACGCCCACACCTATAATCTCTTCAGGCAGAACCTTGCCGGGTGCCAATACGCCCTTTACCACAGTAAGGAGGCCGTCATAATAATCCTGGGGATCCTGAAGGGCCCAGGCCGCAGGCAGGGCCTCTCCGGTGGGAAGGTGGGTCTCCATGACCTTGTGGGGATACTCATAGACACTCTGGGCAATCTCCTCTCCTGTGTGAATATCCACAAGGAGGGCCCTTACTGACAGGGTACCGAAATCCAATCCGATTGCATACTTAGCCATAATGTTCTCCTTTCTCTAGAGTGAATTTAATTGATTATTTATATCCTTTCAGAGCAAATTTCGCTCAAAAGCATTCTCTTAAGCAGGCTATATCGCCCCTCACCGATTTTTCTCAATGAAGGCTACAAGGTGCAGCCCTGTAGGAACCTCACTGATTCTTCTCAATGAAGGCCGCAAGATACAGCCCTGCCGGAACCTCATTGATTCTTCTCCATGAAGGCCGCAAGACGCGGCCCTGTAGGAACCTCACTGATTCTTCTCAAAATAATCCGCAAGACGCAGGCTATAATCCTCGGACAGGCCCAGATCCCAGAGAATCTGCAGGAGGGTGAAACGGTCTCTGACCTCCTTTGCCAAAACCACCCCGTCCTTTACCATTTCCGTAGATACTTCAATTTGCGCGGGATTCACGGCCCCGCCCAGAAGGGATAAGAGATCTCTCAAGGCCTCCACGGTAGGCAGATTCTCATTAATGAGCTTCTTCATCTCATCCCAATGCTCCTCATAGAAGTCAAGCCTCTTATTCCTGGCCTCTATATTATTCTTCTGACACTTATCCTCCAGGGCAATGATGCCGGGGGCCGCATCTACATAGCAGCGCTCCACCCGCTCTTTCCAGCCCTTGTAATCAAAGTCCTTCTGCTTTGCCGCTTTGAAGTCTATATCCTCCGCCGCCAGCATCCTATACATATAGGTGGCCGCAATAGTATTAATTCCCACCTTAGTTCCGTGCAGAACCGGCTTCTTCCCCTCCATCTCAAACTTCATCTCCCAATAGTGGGACATATGGTGCTCACAGCCGGAGGCCGGACGGGAATTTCCGGTAAAGTACATGGCGATTCCCGTCAGAACCAGAGCCTCCATGACGGCCTTGACCGCATCCGGATTCCTGTCCTTGATCTTGGGTCCCTCTTCCGTCACAACAGCAAGGGCATCCCTGACCATCTGGGCCACCTCGTCGCAATAATACTCTCCATTAATGAGATGGGCCATCTTCCAGTCCAAAAGGCAGGTGTGCTTTCCCAGAATATCCGCCAGACCCGCTGAAATCATCTTCATAGGGGCCTGGGCCAGGATGTCCGGATCCCCAAATACCGCCACAGGACAGTGGGCGTCATAGGTGGTCTTGACATGGCTCACGATGAGGGCCGCGCCTACGGACACGAAGCCGTCCATGGAAGGGGCGCTGGCCAGTATAATATAATCCAGCTTCAATCTGGCACTGATAAATTTGCACATATCATTGATGGTGCCGGAGCCCACCGCCAGAATCAAATCGCAGTCGGCGGGGCAGTGAATGACCACCTCTCCTACACTCTGCTCATTGGGAATCAGGTCGGTATAGGGCAGAATATACTGGCTGAAGCTTACACCGGCCTTGTCCAGTTCCCCTGCCTCTTCCTTTCCCAGGGCCTGCCAGGTATTGGTGTCCGCTACCAGGTAGACCTTCTTGTAACCCTTTCTCTGTATATAAGCGGGAAGACGATTCAGGGCCCCTCTATCGATATCTAGCTCATCCAGGGGAGTGGAGTGAGTCCTTCCGCACCCACATTTCATTTCCTTTCCAAGATACTGCTTTAAATCAATCTTCTTAGCCATTTGGCGTCTCCTTTCATTAGTCATTAATCATTATTGACTGTTAATGTGAATTTCTCCCAAGGGATATCTACCTCGGCTCCCTCATTGATAATGGAATCTACATGCATGAGCAGGGGGAAGTCCTCCGGAGATACCACCCCTCTCTTTGTCAGGGCCCGAACCGCTCTGGCGGTCCTGGTGGCGATAACGATGGATTCCAGGGTTACGCCGGACAGCTCGTCCATGGCTTCCTTAAAGGTGAGACCCCGGCCCAGCAGGGTTCCAATCTTTCTGGTCCGTCCGCCGAAGACTGTCACATACAGGTCTCCTGCCCCAAAGATAATATTCTCGGCTCCCCCGTGAATCAGGGAAATGAGCTTGGTCATCTCTCTCACGCTCTGTCCGAAGAGGGCCGCCTGAGAATTATAATGAACCGCCCCTATCTTTCCATCCCGCTTTTCTGCCAGACCCACTGCCAATGTCACACCCAGGGCATAGGCATTCTTCATGGCCACCGCACACTCCACGCCCACAATATCCGTGGACAGGCTTACATGATAGTAGCTGCAGGCAAAGGTCTTTTTCAGGAATTTCAGGGTCTCCATATTTCTGCCGCAGAAGGCTACGTGGCTGTCATCGTGGTCGGCCAGCTCATAGCTGGTACAGGGACCGCCGATAGCATTGATGTCCAGCTTCTTTCCCTCCGGCAGCCTCTGCTCCATGACATAGGGATAGGGGATTAGGTCTCCCTCCTCCGTGTCCACCATGCCCTTGGTCACAGAAATCAGGGGGGCATTCTCGGGCAGGATGGGAAGCATATTATCGCAGAACCAGTCCAGTCCGAAGCTGCTGACACCGTTCAGGACGATGTCTGTCCCTTTCAGGGCCTCTTCCACCTCTTCCACCTGATAATACTTGATTCCCTGAGGAAGAGTGCGCTTCAGGTTCAAGTGGAAATCCGTTCTCCTGAGCTCGTCAATAATCTCTCTGTCCAAGGGAGTTCCTACCAGCCTTACCTCGTGTCCATTCTCTCTGACCGGGAAGGTCAATGCGGATGCCATCTGTCCTGCTCCAATAAAAGTTAATACGCTCACCGATTCCTCCTTATCCTCCATGCCTTGCATGAATCCTTGCCACCAAGCCCCATTCCCGGGTACTCTATTAATTATTCCCGGTCTTTTCCGCCCGGTTTTTCTCTGTTGAAATCATTCTATAGGACTGACTGAATTAAATCAATACTTGGCTCTAATATTGAAATTAGTTCAGAATTAGCCTATAATTTTGATTGAAAACGCTCATAACAGGAATAGGGGAAAGCCCTGTAAACCAAAAAACTATCTGAAAATATATCTTTTCCCTATGAAAGCTTAAATTTCTAAAGTCTAAGGCTATACCATTCTTGAAAGGAGACGGACATGTCGGAGGACAGGAAAAAGGAGATACGGGATCTACTATCCGCCAGGGGCTATATGACGGTGGAGGAGCTCTCTAAGCAGCTTTTTGTCAGTGTTCCCACTATTAGAAGGGACTTAAATGAGCTCTCCCGAAAGGGTCTGGTGAAGAGGGTCCACGGCGGCGCCTCCTATGTGGGCAAGGACTCCTTTGAATGGTCCCTGGACCTCAGAAATAGGGTCAATCTCGGGGAGAAAAAGCGTATAGGACAAAAGGCCGCCGAGCTCATTGAGGACGGCAACCATCTCTTCCTGGATGCCGGCACCACCTGCCACTTCCTGGCCAGGGCATTGAAGCCCTCTATCAAGATTTCTGTTCTCACCAACAGCATTCCTACCATGCAGAAGCTATCTGAGAACAAGAATATTATAATAGAATGCCCCTGCGGCCTCTATGTCCCCTCCCATTTGGGTATATTCGGGGATGAGGCGGCCTCCTTCATCCAGACCCGGCATGCGGATTTCTATTTCGCCACTGCTACCGGCTTCCACGAAGAAACCGGGGTGACTCTCCGCACCCGGCTGGAAATCTCTGTAAAGCAGGCCATGAGGAAGAATTCCGACTGCATGGTCCTGCTGCTGGATCATAGCAAAATGGGAATTAAGAATTATTACCATACCTTTGACTTCTCCCAAATCGACATCCTCATAACAGATGCCCCCCTTTCCGCCTCTCTGGCCGAGAAGTGCGCCGACCAAGGTGTGGATGTCATTTACGCCTAGTGCCATTCCTCCTTCTTTTTGCAAATGCGCCGACCGGGGTGTGGATGTCATTTACGCCTAGTGCCATTCTTCCTCCTTTTTGCAAATGCGCCGACCGGGGTGTGGATGTCATTTACGCCTAGTGCCATTCTTCCTTCTTTTTGCAAATGCGCCGACCGGGGTGTGGATGTCATTTATTGCTAGTATGACCTTTTCTCTCTCTTGTGTTAGAATACGGATATGAAAAATTATAAGTTTAATCTAAGCTATGACGGAACCCGTTATTTTGGCTGGGAGCACCAGCCCAATACCGATATGACCATTCAGGGAAAGCTGGAGCAGGTGCTTTCCCTCATGGTTGATGGCCCGGTCACGGTGATCGGGGCAGGACGGACCGACGCCGGGGTACACGCCCGGTCTATGACGGCAAATGCCCTTCTGGATACAGAAATGACCCCGGAGGAGATTCAGGCCTATATGAACCGCTATCTTCCGGAGGACATCAGCATTAATGATGTGAAGCAGGCGGCAGACCGCTTCCACAGCCGCTTTAATGCAAAGGGCAAGACCTACCGCTACACCCTTTGGTATGGAGAAGGAAAGCCGGTCTTTGACCGGAAATATACCACTGTCCTTGATAGGAAGCCCAATCTCCTTCTCATGGAGCAGGCGGCCTCACTTCTGACCGGCATGCATGACTATAGGGCTTTTTGCGGGAATTCCCGTATGAAAAAGTCCACCATAAGGGTGGTGGACACCATCCGGATAGAGAGCCAGAACCACTATATCCGTATCTATTTCCACGGAAACGGCTTCCTGCAGAATATGGTCCGTATCCTGGTGGGAACCCTACTTGCCGTATCCTATGGGGATATAGAGGTCTCAGACATTCCCGGCATTCTGGAATCCAAAGACCGCACTAAGGCGGGTCCCACCGCCCCGCCCCAAGGACTCTGTCTCATGAAGGTGGACTACTAGGGCTCTGCCCTATAATGTGGATAGGGCCGCGCCTTGTGGCCCCAGCCTGAGGGACTTGGGCCATAGGCCGCGCCTCGACCAGAAAAAAATCGGATAAGGGAGACCATCTCCCCTATCCGATTCTTTATCGCAGAGCCGCCGAGATGAAATTTGTCGGCTAAAGCCGACCGGCGGCTCGCGGAAAGGGTGCGATTTGCATCTTCCCTCTCGATTGTATATATGCATTTGTCAAACAAGACATTTACAATCCCTACAGGACATCCGTCAGGGTCCCATCAAACTGCTGATACCTCGATGGTAAACCTCTGAATTTGCAACCCCTACAGGACGTCCGTCAGGGCCCCAATCAGACTCTCCGGCGAAATCGGCTTGCCTACGTGGCCATTCATGCCGGAGGTAATGGCATTCTTCTTGTCCTCTTCAAAGGTATTGGCAGTCACTGCAATAATAGGAATATCCGACTTCCCGGGCTCATTCAAAAGCCTTATGGCCTCCGCGGCCTGATAACCATTCATATTAGGCATCTGGATATCCATGAGAACCGCATCATAGTAATATGGCGGATTCTCCTTTACTTTGTTGAGGCAAATGAGTCCGTCCTCGGCCCTATCCACCCTGAAGCCAAACTCTTCCAGCATAATTATGGCAATCTCGGCATTAATATCCATATCCTCTGCTAAAAGCAGCCTCTTACCCTGAAAGCCGCTCATAGTCTCTGTCTTCTCTAATGCCTCCTCATCCTCCTTTCGGATTCTAAAGGGTATCAGCATAGTGAAGGTGGAACCCTCTCCCTCCTTACTCTGGACCTCAATGCTGCCGTCCATGAGATCCAAGAGCCGCTTCACCATGGGAAGTCCCAGACCCACACCCTCAATCCGATTCTTTTCAGAATTTTTCTCCCGGGCAAACAATTCAAAGACCTTGGGCAGGAATTCCTGGCTCATTCCCCGGCCCGTATCCCGGACCACAGTCTTATAGAGGCCATAGCCCTCCTTATCCGAAGGCAGCTCCTCCACGGAAACCTGGATCTCTCCCCCGGACTCCGTATATTTCCAGGCATTGGACAGGAGATTAAAGAAAATAACCCTCACCTTTTCCGCGTCACAGTAAATATTCTCATGCTCTACCCGGACAGTCCTGGTGAATTCAATGCCCTTTCGGGTCATCTGCTCATTAAACATGGAGTAGAGGGCATCATTTAGCTGTCCCATATTATAGGGAACCTCATCCAGGACCGCCAGGCCCTTTTCAAGCCGGGACACCTCCAGCACATTACTAAGGATGGACATCAGCAGGTCTCCGGAGCTCTTAATCTTCAGAAGATACTCCCTCACCTTCTCGGGATCTTGCCGGTTCTTATTGGCCAGATCCGCAAATCCCAGAATAGCATTCATAGGGGTCCTGATATCATGGGACATATTAAAGAGGAAGGTGGTCTTGGCCCGATTGGCACTCTCAGCCCTCTGAACCGCCTCCTGCAGCTCCTCGTGGGCCTCCTCCAGCTCATCCTTCTGTTTCTTGGTAATTTCCAGAATCTTCTGCTCTTTATCCTTTTGAATATTTGTCTTCTTTAGGGAGATAGCCAATACCACGGCCACAGCCACAATGAGACCGATAATTATCAAAAGAATCATTAAAACCAATGAAAGATTATCATGAATGAACTCCTGTAAGGAATAGGCCGAATTATGCTCCACATACTTATACATGGCATTGGTCATATAGGACTTGTCAATAAGGGTAACCCCTCTGGCCATTAGGGAGTAAACCACATTATTCCCCTTCTTGACCCCCAGGCAGTAATTCACATTCTCACCCAAAGGCATCCGGTTTAGGACCTCATACTCCGTATCGGCCAGGTATTTCTCCGCCCGTCCCGTGTTGAAGAAGGTACAGGTGGCATCCCCCTTCTTCACCGCTTCTAAGCATTCCTCTCCGGAATGTACCATATGGATCTGACTATTGGGATAATGCAGTATGGCATAGCTTCTTTGAAAAGGGCTGTGATCCGAGAGAGCAATGACATCTGTGGTATGGCCATTATAATCACCCCTATATATCAAATAAACAGAGGATTCCACCAAATTGGAGGTCTGAACGATCTTTTTCTGCTCCGATACCCATATATTATCGTTAATGGGAAAGGCTACATCTATCTCTTCTTTTCCAAGGGCGGTCACCATATCAGTATAATATTCGTAGCCCACATATTCTATTGGGAGAATGTATTGGAGGCCCAGCTCCATTTCCCACCTCTCCATGATGTCCCGGATGACGCCAACCGTTTCTCCCTTTTCATTTGTCCCGCAGAAAGGCAAATAATTCTCCACATACCCCACTCTGATCTTGTCGTGATCCTTGACCCATCGACTCTCCTCCGAGGAGAGGGCGGCATTGACGGCCGTATTCTTGAAATACTTGACCTGAAGACTGGAAATGAAGTTGGGATTACTCTCATTCAGGGATGAAAGGGCCCGGTTTAACTCTCCCAGCAAATCCTCCCTGCCTTTGGCCACGCCCAGATAATAGGAGGATTTACCCACCATAGTCACGGGGCTTACGCCGGAATTGGAGGGCACATTATTATTGACAGCGATGAAGGCATCAATTTCTCCCTTTTTGAAGGCCTCATCCCTTACGTCAAAGTCATTGTACATGACCATTTCACAATGAATGCCGGTATCCTTCATCCATTCCTCAAAGAAATCGGTCATGAGATTATTCTCCAGGGAGCCCACCCTCTTTCCCTCCAGGCTAGTGGGATCGCTCCCCGTGATCTTTTCATCCCCGGCTTTTTTGTAGATATAATAGGATTCATAACCCATTTCCACACTGGGATAATTAATGAGGGGCGCCCTCTCCTCCGTATAGGAAAGACCGGCCAGCAGATCAATGTCCCCTTTCAAGAGGGCGTCATATAGGTCAGACCAGCCCCCGTGCACATATTCATAATCCCATCCGGTATAATTGGCCACACTCTGCAGATATTCATAGGAATAGCCATTCTTTATCTCATCATTACTAGAGCCCTCCTGAAAATGGTCAGAGTTATACCAGCCAACCCTGACCTTTTGGGCCTGGTTTTTCTCACCTGCAAATACATTAGGAGAAAGAATCAGGGCAAAAATGAAAAATAAAACAAGAACTGACGCGAGAATTGATTTTTTCTGAGAACAAATGGCTTTTGTAATCATAATATCTCCTTTAAGCTAAGCAGCCTTTTCAGGTACAAGGCTTTTTGAAGACCCTATTTAAGAAATTAATTATAGAATATTCCGATTTAAATATCAATGAAACTAGCTAATTTATGTTAAATTTTCACAAATATTACAGAAAAAATTACTTCTTCCATTAAAAGCCCGGATCCGTACTTCCCGCCCTTCTTCCTATGGATTCCTGTCCCTGCCTCCTACAGAATGCAGGCGGATCCGGCATGCTTATTAGGATGGGACAGTAGAAGAACCCATGCCCTATGAGTAGGGGCAAAGGGTCTGCGAAACCTTTTGCTGCGACCACTCAGACGCTCATGCCCTATGAGTAGGGGCAAAAGTTCTCCTTGGATGCCTTCCGTATCGTGACGGTCTACGCATACCCTATGGAGCAGGGGCAAAAGGGAAGACGGGCATTGCGGCCTGCATACCTCTGCTCATGCCCCATATATTAGGGACAAAACCCCATAGAGAATGGGCTGATGGACCATATAGAGGATGAGGGAATGCCGGCCCAGAAATTCCAGGGGCGCAAGCCATCCTTTCACAAAGATCCCCAGCCATTCCCTGCTTTTGAAAAGTCTATATAGAAAGGAGCCGGTTAGGAAGAGGAAGAACCAGGGCAACAGCGAAAAATAGTCTGTGGAAAAAAAAGACTCCGGCGGGAAGCCCAAAAAGGCCGTGAAATAATTCTGATAGAAATAGGCCGGCAGGGCTATGGTGAAAATTCCCTTCCATCCAATATAGCCCATATTTACAGGGCGAAGGAAGAGAAAGAGCAGAAAACTGCCCATTAGACCAATTACAGGAGGGATTCTATTAATGAGGCCCTCTAAGGGTATGGTTAAAAGCATGCAGGAGCCTAGGAGGGTGAGTACCCCGAAATGTACCACGGCTGTTGGCATGAAAAGAGCGGTAACTAAGGTGATAAGGGCCCCGGATGCGAAAACGGTGAGCCCCCTTTTGAAATGGCGCCGGCCCAGCTGCCTGCAGAAACCGGATAACAGAATGAAGGTCCAGCATATGGTCTGCTGCCATATAAAGCCTGGCTTTTCCCCATACCAGGAGGCCCGGACTCCGAATAGATATACCAGATCCCACATACCATGGTAGAGAATCATGCTAATAAGGGTCAGTCCCCTTATTCCGTCCAGCTTTTGATAGCGGGCATGGGGGGAAGAACTGTATATATCCTCCAAGATACTCTCCTCCTTCCCGCCTACTTCTGACAGGGCGGGATTGGTCCCTGCTTTGGCGATCTCTAATATTGCCGCCATGCTATATAACAGGACTTTTTTAATTCTATCACAATTTCCCTGCCATGAGAATTTCCTTTTTCAAATATTACATAATTCCGGGCTATCCGGCGGAGCCTATATTTCATCGGGGTCTATCTCACCGGGCTCAAGTCTCGTTCCCGTGACCCGGTGCGGGATTCAGATACATCAGGCAGCGGCTGCTCTCCGTCTTGAAGGTCCTATATATTCTCGCCCCCGTGACCCGGCGCGGGATTCAGAAGGGCGACAGCTGACATCTTTCTATACAAATCCCTGAAAACTTAGCCCCTCTACAGAGGCTGCCTCAAATCCCCATTGCACCGGGAAAATTTTTGTGCTAATATAGATTCGTATTATTGGCTGTTTTGGAGTGTAATGATATGGTCAGGATTCCTAATTTATTTGATCAACTTTTTTATTACTACTTCTCCGAGGAGGAGAGTGGCTCCATACATTTGAATATGTACCTGACGGAAAGGGTAAAGCCTGATATTCTGAAAAAGGCCTTAAACAAAGCCCTGAAGCGAAATGGCAGTTTCCGTTCCTCCCCCCGTATTCGGGAGGACGGCTTCCTGGTTCTCATTGATAATCCAATGGAAGCGGATGTCTATCTCTATGATGACGAGCCGGTCCAGCTGGGTACAAAGGAGGTAAACGGCTATCTGTTCCGGGTCATGTACGAGAATAACCGGATTACAGTCGCCGCTTTCCACAGTATCTGTGACGGAAAGGGCATGATGGAGTTCGGCAGGACCCTTCTCTACTATTACCTGACCCTATGCGGACATACTATCCGCACCGGTAAGGAGACCCTGACAGAGGCTGTCCCTGTGGATCCCACGGAAATGGCGGATACCATGGAGCTTTTGGCAAAGCCAAATGCCACTCCTATCTTTGAGAGACAGCTGAATCCTGTTTTTACCCTGCCGGGAGAGGTCTATCCCCTTAATAGCGGCATGGGAACCAGGCGTTTTCAATATATTATCGAGACCGATGCTTTTCGGGATTTTGCCCATGGCGTTCAGTCCACTTTTCTGCCGGTGCTGTCCTCTCTCATCGCTGAGACCATCCGGGAGATGTACAATACCAGGGACAAGGTCATCACCATGAATAGTGCCGTTAATATGCGTCAGTTCTATGGGAACCGGTCCTTAAGCAATTTCACGGAGCTTTTCTGGATTCCCATGATTGACTCCCTTTTCGAGACGGATTTGGCCACAAGAGCCTTTCTGATTGGCAAGCTTCTAATGCCCCTGCAGCTGAATCAGGCTAATTATGACTGGAAGATTGCGGAGGCCAAGCGGGATAGAACCGAGCTCTTTAATTTCCCGGTAACGGATAGGCAGCAGCTCCGGAATTTGAGATATTCCCTTTGGAATAATGAGGAATTCCGGGCCACCTTCTTTACCACCAATGTGGGCAGGACAGAGATGTGTCAGGATATGGCCTCCTATGTCACGGGAGCGGATATGTATGTTTACAATCTCTCCAGGCATCCTTATTTCGCCATCCTGACCCATGAAAACCGAACCGTCATCACCCTTTTGCAGCGGATCAAGAATGATGCCCTGGCAAAGCGTTTCCTGCAAAAGCTGAAGAAGCTAAAGATTCCCGTGAAGTTTGTGGATTGCGGCCGCTATCAGAATGACAGGCTGACCTACTCCAAGATACCGGCTTTGGAATGATTTCTTTATCCTGATATGATAATGATTATAAGAGATTCAGACAGGTTTTTCCGCCTTTTTGAATCTCTTTATTATTTTTTCATTTTAATTACAATTTTCTGCCATAATCTGTTATACTTTATGCAATTAGTCCATGGAAGCTGACTCTGACCCCGGGCCCGCACCAAGACTCGCAGGCGGGATCTGAATTGAATTATGGGAGAAAAGTATGAAAAGGCATTACTCTATATGGATTTCTATACTTATGACAGCATTGATTCTCATAGGCTGTGGAAATGAGGAGGCCCATAATCAGGCCCAGGCAGTGGAGAGTAGTGACCAGACCCCGGAAATAATCCTGAATTCCGGCACATCCCAAGAGGCCGCAGATGAGACCCTTCCGGCAGAAGACCAGGAAAAGGAACCTTCCGAGTACTCCGAAATCCCGCCCTCTATGTCCACAACAGAAGAGGGGCCGGACTCCATGTCTATTTCCTCTGCCCAGGCAGGCAAACCCGCAGAGCAGGGACAGGTATCTTTTCCGGAGCAGGATGACTCCCTGTCGGATAACAGCAGCGGCATGCCAAAAGAGCTGGATTTCATTGATGCCTGGGGTGAATGGCACCATATGATTGTAAATCAGAATGTCCCTCCCTGCCCCTATGACTGGAACAAAATGTCCAGGGACAGCAGGGATTTCCCCCTCTATGATGATGAAAACTATGTGATTCACAGAGGAATTGACGTCTCCCACCACCAGAATGACATTGACTGGCAGAAGGTGAAGGACCAGGGCTTTGATTTCGCCATAATCCGTATCGCCTACCGGGGCTATGGGAATGGCACCCTAAACCTGGACCGCATGCAGAACCAGAATATCCGCGCCGCCCAGCAGGCGGGGCTTTCCGTAGGTGTCTATGTCTTCTCCCAGGCCATTACGGAGGCGGAGGCCCTTGAGGAGGCAGAGCTGGTCATTTCCGCTCTGAAAGATGTCGATCTGGAGCTGCCTGTGGTATTTGACCCGGAGCTTATAAGGGATGATGTGGCCAGAACCGATGACATCAGCGGAAATCAATTCACCAGAAACACCATCGCCTTCTGTGAAAGGGTCCGTGAGGCAGGCTTCGACCCTATGGTCTACAGCAATCTGGTATGGGAGTCGGAGATTTTTGATATGACTGAGGTAAGCCGTTATCCCATTTGGTATGCGGATTGTGAGCCCCTTCCCCAGACCCCCTATGATTTCGTATTCTGGCAATATGATTCCGAAGGAAAGGTGGACGGGGTCACGGGTAATGTAGATATGAATATCTGGTTTGAGAAGATCAGGTAGAGGCTTTAGGCTAGAGGAAAATTTATAGGTCTTTTCCTTTCAAGCTTCACTTCTCAAACCACTCTAGCTTCGCTGTATGGGTCTTTTCCTTCTCATCGTAGTCTATCCCGACGAAGAGGAGCCGGCCCCGGTAATGGACAAGGCTGTCAAAGTATTTCCTCTCTTTTATCTGATCCATTGCGCTCTCCACCCTGTCATTCCTCTTCAGCTCTATAATCATGGCGGGTTTCTCAGGATCCCCCCCATGGACGGGAATATAGACCACATCGGCAAAACCCTTGCCTGTCCTCATCTCCCGGACGCAGATATAGGAATTCAGAGCGTATATGTAGGATAGATAGATAGCGCCGCCCAGAGCGTCCTCATTGTTGTAGCTCCTGTTACTTGTCACATGGATATGGCTCTCATCGAGAGCCCTTGCCACCGCCTCGGCATCCCCGGCTATGGTCTGCTTGAGAAGCTCTTTGGAATCCCTGATAATCTTATCCGTGACCTCATATTCCTCATCGTCCTCAATGGAATATATCCACTCCTGTCTCACCTCCCGATTGGGAATACGACAGGTTTCGCTGTCCATATCATAGGCCAGATAGCCCAAATGTATCAGATAGGTAAATATATCATCCTTTGATCTAAAGTAGTCCATAGTATTCATATACTTCCCCACACTCACTTCTGCACTCTCACCCGATAGCAGCCGGATGACAGCCTCTTTCGTCCCCCTGAAATTCTCTCGGATCCTGTCGACGATCACCATATAGGTGGATGTCTTGTTCCAATAGAGACCAAATCTCCCGTTTGTCATGCTCTTTACCACGGATTCCGGATTATATATCTCGTATCCATGCTGGGCATAGCCATCGTACCAGCTCTTGCATTCCTCATAGTCCATATCATACTGCCGGCACAGATCCTTTACCTCATCGGCGGTAAAGCCCACGTATTCCGCCAGCTCCCCCGAATCCAGGATGGTATACTCGGAGAAATTATTGAGCTTTGACTGCACCCGGTCTCGCACAATGGGGAGAATTCCAGTGAGGTAAGCCAGAGAGATGGCAGGACGCAGAGTAGCGCTCTTAAATAAGCCATTTAAAAGCTTCAAATACTTTGCAAAGAGATCCTTGCTGACATTCTCGCGGATAAATACGTCATATTCATCCATGATAATCACAAAGGTTTCACCTGTCCCACTATAAATTTTCAGTATACTTTTCCCAAGAGAATCATCGGAATCCATGGTTATCCCCGGAAACTCTTTCCGCATTTCCGTTTTAATATCTTCGGTCACAATCTTAATGAGGTTTTCCGTATCCTCCACATTCTGGTATTCACTGTTCCAGTCGATTTTGAGAACATTATATTTGTTCAGCTTTCCCTCAAAAGACGGATCACCTGCGATCTTATATGGAGCAAACAATTCTCTCGCATCGCAGCCCTTCGAATAGTAGGATGAAAGCATCTCGCTGGCAATGGTCTTTCCGAACCTTCTGGGACGGGACATACATATATAATTTTGTCCCTTATCTATGAAGCGATTCATAGCCTTTATCATCATTGTCTTGTCCACATATATGTCTGCCGCAAGTGTTCGTCTGAAATTTTCATAACCTGGATTCAAATATATACCCATGCGGAAATCCCCCATCCAGTAAATAATCATTATTTTTCATTATAACAGACGAAGGAAAGACATGCCACCACAGTAGGCTTAGCATCTACAAACCAACCGTCCTCCATCTGAATAAACCTCTTGCAGACCCTGATCTAGAATAGGTAGGATCCCTAATGAAAACCACACCCAACATTATTCGTTGAGTGTGGTCTTTTTCATTATCCATATTCGACCGGGCCCCCGGCAGGCAGGGGCTGCCTCCGGTGCGGATCGCGGGATTTACGAATGCGTTTCCTTAATCTATTGGATAATTTCCTCCAGTCCCGGTCCTGGCTCTGACAGTTTCATCAGTCATCTATAATGACATTGTCCCTCTTATTGCAGCGGCTCCAAATACCCATCTTTTCCGCGGCCTGGATCAGATCCTCACGGAATGCGGGATGGGCGATGGAGATCAGGGCTTCCGCCCTCTCCCAGGTGGACTTGCCCTTGAGGCAGACCATACCATATTCTGTGACTATATTCATGGTATTGGCCCTGGTATCCGTTACAATGGAGCCCGGTGCCAATGTGGGCAGGATACGGCTCTGCAGGGAACCGTCCTTCTGCTTATAGGTGGAGGAAAGGCAGACAAAGCTCTTGCCCCCCTTGGACAGATGGGCACCCATGACGAAGTCCAGCTGGCCGCCGGCACCGCTAATCTGCTTGGTTCCTGCGCTCTCCGCATTGACCTGGCCAAAGAGGTCAATATTCACGGCATTATTAATGGAAATGAAGTTATCAATGGCACTGATTCTGGCAATGTCATTTGTGTAATCCACGGGGGCGCTCATGCACTCCGGATTGTCATCGATATAATCATAGAGCTTCTTGGTACCGGCGCCGAATGCATAGGTCTGGCGGAAACGGTCGAAGGGCTTCTTGGAGCCGTTAATCTTGCCGGCCTTAGCAATATCCACAAAGGCATCCACATACATTTCTGTATGAACTCCCAAATCCTTTAGATCGGATTCCGCAATGAGAGATCCCACCGTATTGGGCATGCCGCCAATTCCCAGCTGCAGGCAGGCGCCATTGGGGATTTCCTTCACGATGAGCTCCGCCACCTTCTTGTCAATCTTACTGGGAGGGCCTGCAGGAATCTCGCCCAGAGGCAGATTTTCCCCTTCCACAATGGCATCCACCTTGGAAATGTGGATTCCCTCCTCAAAGCCGCCCAGGGCCCTGGGCACATTCTGATTCACCTCTACAATAATGTGGTCAGCCACCTCGCAAACCGCCATGAGGTGGGAGGCACTGGGGCCAAAGTTGAAGTAGCCGTGCTTATCCATGGGGGCTACCTGGAACATGGCCACATCCACATGCTTAATATTCTCCCTATAGTATTTGGGCAGCTCGGAGTAGCGCAGGGGTGCATAGTAGGCCAGCCCCTTAGCCGCCATTTTCCTCTCGATACCGGTCATGTGCCAGGAATTCCACAGGAAATGCTCTCCCGCGTCCTCTCTCTCAAAAACCTTCAAAGGCTTGGTCAGAATACCGCCCCGGAGCTTCACCTCCGTGAGCTCGTCCGTGCGCTCTGCAAGGGCCTTGTCCAATGCCTCCACGGTGGTCACGCACCAGCCGTAATCCACCCAGTCCCCGGACTTGATGACCTTTACAGCCTCCTGTGCGCTGACTAGTTTCTGTTGATATTCCTCTTCGTATCCCATTCAAAACCTCCTTATAGAATTAATATATGAATAAGCGCTCCTACCTGATGTCAGGCCCGCTGCCGGCTTTAGCCACCGGCCGGACCATGGTGCCGGCCATAATATATGACAGGCCTTCTACTTGATTTGGATTCCAATTGCAGATGTATTGTCATGAGAAGAGCCGGATTCCCTTTCACATACATAGGCTCCCATATTCTCCACCCATTCCCGGGCAGAGCCGGTCTCCTTCAGATACTTCATCATTCCCGCCTCATCGATGAGCTCCCAGAATCCGTCCGTGCACAGAAGGAAGCTCACTCCCTTGTGAACCTTAATAGGCCGGGCAATAACCGGCTCAAATTTCTCCCAATCCGTGCCCATTGCCTTTAGAATCCTATTCCGGTCCTCGTGGAAGCGGATTTCCTCCTCCTTAATCTCTCCGGAAAGGGCCAGCATCTGGGGCACACTATGGTCAATTGTCCTGCCGGTAATGACGCCATCCTCGAATTGATAGAGTCTGGAGTCCCCGATATGTCCCCACCTGGCCTCATCTCCGTCCAGCACCAGTACCACGCTGGTAGTCATCATGGAATGAGATAAGCCGGCCTCCTTCTGACGCGCCTTCAGTCTGTCCTGGGCCGCGGAAAAGGCGGTTTCAAGGAAATCCTCTTTCTTGTAATCCTTTTTGAATTTCTCTCCTATAACCTCAGCCACCAGCGAAGAGGCCTCTTCGCCATGACCCTGTCCCCCCAGCCCGTCATTCAGGATGAAACAGGCCCGGTCATCCAATATATGGGCGACAATGAAATCTTCATTATTGTCCCTATCGCCCTGGTTAGTAAACAAATGGTAGTCCAGCATTATCCGCTCCTTTACTCCTTTACATAGGACACAAATTCATTGCCATAAGAGGCAAACAGTTCCTTGGAGTCATTCATCCCCTTTTTCCGGGCCTTGCCCTCATCCGGGTCCAGAATGACCGTATTCTGTCCGTCATAACCCACAATCAATACATATTTCCCCTCTCCGGCTCTGGCAATGACCGGATTTCCGACACTTACATAATAGAGCACGGAGGATAAATCACAGCCCGCCAGATTTAGGGCATGGGCCCCTGAAATCTCCGACTCCAGAATCTCCATGGCCGTCATACCCTGGGAGAGCAGGGTCTCCGACCGGGCAGCCCCTCCTTCATAGCGGAGGATCAAATCCACAACCCCGGCCAGGCTGTCACTTTTTTCCCCCTTGTCCTCACCTATCCCGGTGAGTTCCCGGGTCAGGGCCCGATTGCCCTTCTGCCAAATATAACGGCGCATATTATCCAATACTGTTCCGGAGCTCTTGTCCGCAGCCTCCACGGCCTCATAGGCGGTGCGATAGATGCCCTCAATTCTGCCCCGGGAATAGACTGTCATCAGGTCAGGATCCGTCTCTTCTGTTTCCGGAAGAGAAAGCTCCCTCGCCCCTTCAAAAAGCACTTCCTCAGGCTCCGCTATATATACCGAAGCCGTATTGATATGGGACAAAAGATCGATTTCTACAATCTTTTCATATCCCTCCGTCACCACCGTTTCTACGGTATTCTTGTCTCCCCGGGACTCGTTCTGATTCACGATTGTATCTTCCTCAATAGCAATGAGGGCGTCGCCTTCTCCTGACTTCCTGCCCCTCATTAGGGTAATTTCTCCATCCCTTATACTTGCCCCGGTAATGAAAATGCCCTCTTTTTCATAGGACTTCAGCAGATTTCCCCCGCTATCCTCTATATAAACGGCGTTCATGGGGCTGATAGAGACACCCAGCCGGTTGGTCACCGCATCCTCTTCCCTGGCGGTGCCATAGACAAAATCCTCTCCTACAAACCCCAGGGGACGCACCTTTGTCCCCCCGCCCTTCCGGATCTCCTGTAATTCTCCGGTATGGAAATCCATGAGCAGAATACCTGTGCCGTCAGCTGTCAGGCAGGCGGCCGTTCTGCCGCTTCTGGACACGGACAGGGCGTCAAAGGAAACCTTGTCCGCCATGACATCACAGGTCTGATTTGACAGATTAATATGCAAAACGGAATCATTGAGATAGAGATAGAGATCCGTCCCTCCCACAGAATAGGCCAGTTTCTCCACATCACAGCCCAGGCGATCCTCAGAACCCCTATAGGGTATGAAAATCTCTTCCTCAATCTGATTTAGAGAACTATTGTAATAATAAACAGAAACCCCAACCTCTCCCTCATGTCTGCCCCGGTTCATATAGCCGTAGACTATGAAGTGGGCGTCTCCTGTCTCATTAACCTGCAGAATCCGGATTCCATGTCCCCTATAGCGGTTCCGCTCGTCATCATCTCCATCCCGAAAGAAGGAGAATATCCTGACAGCCCTGAAATCCGTGTTCCGGTAGCCATATAGGGCCCCGTTCTGCTCAAAGGCCACCGTCTTGCCGTCCTCATTCTCCAGCAGATTCACATTGGAATCCGTAATGCCCAGTATGATCTTATCATTGGCAAAGGAATCCTTCCTCTCCGGATCAAAGACCTGCCGCATTTCTCTTTCATAGGAAAGCAGGTATATCCTTTCCCTTGAATACCGGACCCGATAGAATTCCTCCACATCATACCAGACTGTATCCTCGCCTCTTTCCTCGCTCAATGTATATCTCAGCCTGAAAGATGACGTATTGCTATCCATTTCCAGTATCTCAGGATAAACAGCAGCCGGCGGCTTTATATTCAGGTTCCCCCAGGTAATCTGTTCGAAATTCGAGTGGATATTGACATGGGCATAGGTGGAATTGTCCCCGGTAATATCGCTCTCCAGATAGGTGGTAAGCCGCTTTGCCGCCACCTTATCAAAGGTATCCCGGCAGAAATCCAAAACGAACCGTAAGAGCTCTTCCGTATGGGAGTCCGAATGCTGAATCACCCGCATATAATAAAAGAGCTCTCGCCCATTCTCTTCCCTCAGAATAAGGGAAAGCAGGTACTCCTTCTCGGCCTGTATCAGATCCTTTAAGCGGATGGAGAGCGGTATGACTCCATCCTCCTCCACAAAATCCCCTATCTCCGTACTCTCTATGAGGCGCGTCCCGTCCAGAGAACGCACCTCATAGGTAATTCCTGCAATATCCGCTCCATAAGTATAGACAAGAATATCTGCGCTGCGGTCTTCCTTTAAGGGCGTAATGGCCCCCCTTACCGTTTCCGCACCCCTTTTGCCTGCATAGCCGTGACACAGATTGACCTCTTCTCCCCCAATCCCGGCTACAAGCGTAGGAAAGGAGGCCTCGGTCATTTCAAGGGTAGTCTCTGTGGCCCCCCGATTCATGAAGTAGCTGAATAGAAAAAGGGCCGCTATAAATGTGAGCAGGAAGACCCCTGCTTTTAGTAATCGATTACGCATTCTTTAAACGGAAGCTCTCAATCTCTTCTCTCGTCGGCAGAGAGGAAATGGCACCCTTAGCAGTAACACAGAGAGAACCGCTGACATTCCCATAATCCAGGGCATCTCTCAGGACCTCCTCTGTAAGCTTTTCCGGCTTATCCGCTCCAAGCAGGAGAAGTCTGGACAGGAATCCGCCCCAAAAGGCATCTCCGGCCCCTGTAGTATCAGCCACATGATCAACCTTATAGCCCTTATGGACAAAGGAGGTACCCTTATAGAAGCACTCTGAACCGTCCCCTCCCAGGGTTTCCACTATGGCGGAAATATTCTTTTCCTTCATAAGGGCGGGGATATTGTCCCGGCCGCCAATCATATCCACCTCTTCATCCGAAACCTTCAGGAGATCCACATAGGGCAGAATTTCCATGACGGCATCGGCGCAGGCCTGCTTATCATCCTTCCAGGCCACATTTCTATAATTAATATCAAAGCTCACCATCCTGCCCAGCTCATGGGCCTTGCGGATAATGTATTTCGTGGCCTCCACCGCCGGACCCTCCGACAGGGAGAAGGAGCCTGCCTGTACCAGCTTGCAGGCCTCTATATCCTCGTCTCTAATATCCTCTGCGGAAAGCATCATATCCGCCCCGGGCTTTCTGGCAAAGGTAAAGCTTCTCTCATTATGTTCATTCAGGGATACAAAAGCCATGGTCGTGGTGGCTGTGTCGCAGAGTTCAGGAGACAGGGGTTTAACTTTGTTCTCCTCCAAGGTGCTTAGGAGAAATCTGCCAAAGTCGTCATTGCCAACCTTGCAGTAGACCCCGGCCTGCAGGCCATTCCTGGCCATGGCAATGGCCGCATTGGCGGGGGCGCCCCCCGCATTTCTGATATAGCTTCCTTTCTCCGCTCCGGGCAGGAAGTCTATTACCATTTCGCCAATTGTAATTACATCCATACTTCCTCCTCTGCCGCGCTCCTCCTGCGGCTCATGTGTTTATGGGACGGCTTATCTCACCGGAGACAGCCTATCCCTATTCCTGTAGGATCTCCGGCAAGGCAAAAGGAGATCCCAAATTTTCCTCTAATTATTGCAAGCCCCGGAGGCGGCAGAGCTTTTCTCTGTCACCTCCAGGGATAATATTACTACTTTATTCGTTTTCTTTGCCGATAGAAATTGCGGGCTTCTTTAACTCCACATGATCCAGATGCCAGATTTCATCCACATATTGCTGGATGGTGCGGTCGGAGGAGAATTTGCCCACCGAAGCCACATTGAGAACGGCCTTCTTGGCCCAGAGGGCCGTATCCTGATACTCAGCCTCCACTCTCTCCTGAGCCTCCGCATAAGAGCGGAAATCCTTCAGGATGAAGTAACGGTCTGCCTTGGATGTGCTCTGGGTATTGAGCAGTGAATTATAGAGCTCCCGGAAGCGTTCCGGATCATCCTTGGAATAGAAGCCGTTAATGAGCTGGGTCAGAACCTCGCGGACCTCAGGATCATGATTAAAGATATCCATGGGATTATAGCCGCCATTATTCTCGTAGTTAATGACCTCTTCTGCGGACATGCCAAAGATGAACATATTCTCACTGCCCACCTCTTCAGCCATCTCCACATTGGCCCCGTCCATGGTGCCCAGGGTCAGGGCTCCGTTTAGCATGAACTTCATGCAGCCCGTACCGCTGGCCTCCTTGGAGGCAGTGGAAATCTGCTCCGATACATCCGCCGCGGCAAAGATGATCTCCGCATTGGACACACGATAATCCTCAATAAAGACCACCTTCAGCTTATTATTAATGGATGCATCATTATTAATCACATCCGCCACTGAATTAATAAGCTTGATGGTGAGCTTGGCAACCCTATAACCGGCAGAAGCCTTTGCGCCAAAGATAAAGGTTCTGGGATAGAAGTCCATCTCGGGGTGGGCCTTAATCTTATTATAGAGGTACATGACATGCAGGATATTCATGAGCTGCCGCTTATACTCATGCAGTCTCTTTACCTGTACATCAAAGATAGACCTGGGATCCACCTCAATCCCGTTATGCTCCAGAATGTATTTGGCCAGGCGCTGCTTATTGCGGAACTTGATATTCATGAACTCGCTCTGGGACCTCTCATCATCGGCATAGACCGCAATTCCCTTGATCCTGGGCAGGTCTGTGATCCATTCCGGCCCCACATGATCCGTAACCCACTGGGCCAGCAGGGGATTTCCGTGGAGCAGGAAGCGGCGCTGGGTAATGCCGTTGGTTTTATTATTGAACTTCTGAGGCATCATCTCATAGAAGTCCTTGAGCTCCTGGGTCTTCAGAATTTCCGTATGCAGACGGGCCACGCCGTTTACGGAGAAGCCGGCCCAGATAGCCAGATAGGCCATTCTCACCTGACCATCATAGATAATGGCCATATTCTTGACCTTATCCTGGGAATTGGGATAGTGCTCCGCAATCCGCAGGCAGAAGCGGCGGTTGATTTCCTCGATAATCTGATAGACCCGGGGCAGAAGTCTGGAGAAGAGCTCAATGGGCCAGCGCTCCAGGGCTTCCTTCATAATCGTATGGTTGGTATAGGCGCAGGTCTTGGTAGTTACCTCCCAGGCCTCATCCCAGGACAGATAATACTCATCCATCAAAACCCTCATGAGCTCGGGTATAGCCACGGTAGGATGGGTATCATTTAGCTGGAAGACGTTCTTTTCCGCAAATTTGCGGATATCATCGTGCTTCCTCATATACTTGTCCACAGCCTCCTGGACAGAGGCGGAAATGAAGAAATATTGCTGCTTTAGGCGGAGCTCCTTACCTGCATAATGATTGTCATTGGGATAGAGGACCTCGACAATATTCTTGGCCAGATTCTCCTGCTCTACAGCCTTCTTGTAGTCACCCTTATCAAAAGAATCCAGATGGAAGCACTCTGCGGGCTCCGCGTCCCAGATCCTAAGGGTATTCACGATTCCGCTGCCATAGCCTACGATAGGCATATCATAGGGGATGGCCATAACGGACTGGTAGCCCTCCTGAATGAAGTGGTTCCTGCCGTTCTCATCTGTCTCCACCCTTACATAGCCGCCGAACTTGACTTCCTTCTTGTATTCACGGCGTCTCAGCTCAAAGGGATTGCCGTCCTTGAGCCAGTCATCGGGAACCTCATACTGGAAACCGTTCTTGATCTTCTGCTTGAACATTCCATAGCGATAGCGGATTCCGCAGCCATAGGCGCTGTAGCCCAGGGTTGCCAGGGAATCCAGGAAACAGGCCGCCAGTCTTCCTAAACCGCCATTTCCCAAGGCGGCATCGGGCTCCTGATCCTCCACCAGGTTCAAATCAATGCCCATTTCCTTTAAGGCGCTCTGAACTTCCTCATATTCGCAAAGATTCAATAGATTATTACCCAGGGCCCGTCCCATGAGGAACTCCATGGAGAGATAGTAGACCGTTTTGGGATCTTCCTTCTCATAGGCCTTCTGAGTCAACATCCACTGCTCAATAATGGTGTCCTTTACCGCGTAACCCACTGCCTGAAAGATCTGATCCTCGCTGGCTTCATCCACCGTCTTCCGGAAAAGCGTCTTGCAATTCTCTTCAATGGAATCCTTGAACTTTTCCTTGTTAAACTGTTTCGTATAATACAATATACCGCCTCCTTTCTAGAGCTAACCACTACAGCATATAAGCTTCACCGTCCCCTATGGGATCGATTAGAAACCTCAGCATATGATCTCATCGCTCCAGTACACCGTGTAAATTCAATTCTGGCTCGCGGAGCCTTAATCTCAGTGGGAGCCTGACCCCCGCTGAGATGAATTTGTCATAATCCGCCACTTTGGAAGTGGGGTCTTCCCATATTAGGATAGGACATTTATCTATTTCTATATTCTCAAATGAGTCATCCTGCCGCATGGATAGAGTTACAGTTTCTCCACGCCCAAAGTAACAGGTTCCCCGTTAATCTTCCAGTCCTTTACATAGCCCCGGGCTGAGCCGATTTCAATGGCATCCGCCATGGCCTCAGTCTTCACGAAGTCTCCATTGGCCGTGAGATACTCGGCAAGCTTTTCGTTACCGGAAAGAGAAATGGCAATCTTGTCCATTACCTCGAAGCCGGCTTCCTTTCTCATGGTCTGAATCTTACTGATAAGTTCTCTGACAAAGCCCTCTTCAATGAGCTCCGGAGACAGGTTGGTGTCCAGAACCACTGTGACGCCGCCGTCACTCTGCTCCACGAAGCCCTCCTGATTACTCATATCAATGAGCAGATCTTCTTCCGTCAGGACTATCTCTGCGCCGTCCGCATCAAACCTAAGTGCCCCTTCTGCCTTCAGGGTGTCCATGGCCGCATTGCCGTCCAGTCCCTGCAGATAGGCCTTGATCTTACCTAAGAACTTGCCATACTTAGGGCCCACGGTCTTGAGCTGGGGCTTAAAGGTATAGGTGGTGAAGTCCCTTACGTCATCGGTGAACTCCACTTCCTTTACATTTAGCTCATCCGCAATAATGTCTGTATAGAAGCGGCTGCCGCCCTCTGCCAGATTGAAGTCAGCCTTTACATACATTTTTCCAATAGGCTGGCGGTTCTTGATACCGCAGGCATTTCTGGCGGCCCTGCTCAATACTACCACATTCAGAACCCGGTCCATGTCTCTTTCCAATTCCGCATCAATCAGGGTCTCATCGGCCACAGGATAATCACAGAGGTGAATGGACTCCGGTGCTTCCTTGTAGAGAGAGCGCACCAGATTCTGATAAATCTGCTCGGTCATGAAGGGAATCATGGGAGCCGCCGCCTTGGCAATCGTTACCAGAGAGGTGTAAAGGGTCATATAGGCATTAATCTTGTCCTGCTCCATACCCTTTGCCCAATAGCGCTTCCGGCAGCGGCGGACATACCAGTTACTGAGGATTTCCACGAAGTCCTGCAGCTCCTTGGCGGCCTCCGTAATCCTATACCGGGCCAGATTATCGTCCGTCTTTTTCACAGTGCTCTGGAGCTTTGACAGAATCCACTTGTCCATGACAGACAGCTTTTCATGGTCCAGGCTGTATTTGGACGCATCAAATTCATCAATATTAGCGTAAAGCACGAAGAAAGCATAGGTATTCCACAGGGTTCCCATGAACTTCCTCTGGCCCTCTATCACGGCTCCGTCGTGGAAGCGGTTGGGCAGCCAGGGGGCGGAATTCACATAGAAGTACCAGCGGATGGCATCGGCCCCGTGCTTTTCCAGGGCTGCAAAGGGATCTACCGCATTGCCCTTGGACTTACTCATTTTGTTTCCGTTCTCATCCAGCACCAGACCCAGAACGATACAGTTCTCGAAGCAGGGCTTGCCGAAGAGCAGGGTGGACTCGGCATGGAGGGAATAGAACCAGCCTCTGGTCTGATCCACTGCCTCAGAAATAAAGGCCGCCGGGAACTGCTGCTCGAAAAGCTCCTGATTCTCGAAGGGATAGTGGTGCTGGGCAAAGGGCATGGCGCCCGAATCGAACCAGCAGTCAATCACCTCCGGAACCCTCTTCATTTCTCCCCCGCACTTAGGGCATTTGCAGGTAATCTCATCGATATAGGGCCGGTGCAGCTCTACGGTCAGGGCCTTCTTGTTGCCGGACAGACGGTAGAGCTCTTCTCTGGATCCCGCTGCCTCCCTGTGAAGGCAGTCCGGACACTCCCAAATATTGAGGGGCGTGCCCCAATAACGGTTTCTGGAAATGGCCCAGTCCTGAATATTCCGGATCCATTCGCCGAAACGGCCGCTTCCAATGGTAGGCGGAATCCAGTTAATCTTTTCATTATTCTCTACCAGCTGGTCCCTTACATCCGTCATCTTGATGAACCAGGATTCCCGGGCATAGTAGATAAGGGGTGTGTCACAGCGCCAGCAGAAAGGATAATCATGCTCAAACTTCTCTGCGGCATAGAGGAGGCCTCTAGAGTCCAGATTCTTCAGGATTTCAGGGTCGGCGTCCTTCACGAACAGGCCCCCAAAGGGTGTCTCCGGCTTCATATTGCCCTTGTCATCCACGAACTGAATGAGGGGGAAGTCATATTTGCGGCCTATACGGGCATCATCTTCACCGAAGGCCGGAGCGATATGAACGATTCCGGTACCGTCCTCCATGGTGACATAGCCGTCACAGACCACATAATGGGCCTTTTTCTTCTGCTTTTCGGCTTCCAGTCCGGAGCACTCGAAGAGGGGCTCATACTCCCGGCCCTCCAGGTCAGAGCCTTTATACTTTTCCACAATCTCATAGGGGGCTGTGGGCTTGTCTCCGCCCAGAACCCTTTCCAAAAGGGGCTCTGCCATGATATAGGTATAGCCGTCTGCGGTCTTGACCTTGGCATAGGTCTCCTCCGGATTCACGCAGAGACCGGTATTGGACGGCAGGGTCCAGGGGGTGGTGGTCCAGGCCAGGAAATAGAGATCCTCATCCTTGGCCTTGAAGCGGGCCACGGCCGAGCGCTCCTTTACTGCCTTATAGCCCTGGGCTACCTCATGGGAAGAGAGGGGTGTGCCGCAGCGGGGGCAGTAGGGGACTACCTTGAAGCCCTTATAGAGCAGGCCTTTCTTCCAGATTTCAGAAAGCGCCCACCACTCGGACTCAATATAATTATCCTCATAGGTGACATAGGGATGGTCCATATCCGCCCAGAATCCTACTGTTCCGGAAAAGTCCTCCCACATGCCCTTATATTTCCAAACGGACTCCTTGCACTTCTTGATGAAGGGCTCCAGTCCATATTCCTCAATCTGCTCCTTGCCGTCCAGGCCCAGCAGCTTTTCCACCTCCAGCTCCACCGGCAGGCCGTGGGTATCCCAGCCGGCCTTACGGGGTACATACTCCCCCTTCATGGTATGGTAACGGGGAATCATATCCTTGATAACCCTGGTCAAGACATGGCCGATATGGGGCTTTCCATTTGCAGTCGGCGGGCCGTCATAGAATGTATAGGTCTGGCCACCCTTCCGGATCTCCATGGATTTATCGAATATATCCCGATCCTCCCAAAATTTCTCGATCTCCTTCTCTCTCTCAACAAAGTTCAGATCGGTATTAACTTTCTCGTACATTTATAATGCTCTCCTTTCGCGATCCGCTAACCCACGGAAATCAGCCTTTTTACTAGAGGTGATGCTCTCCTTTTCACAGACCGTAACGTTTATTATAGCATATTTTCCCTAATTAGCACATATTTCAGCCATCATCAGAGAATTTACCTTCATTTCCCCGGGGCCTGAAAATCTATTCCCGGCCTAATATTTGGATTTGCTCCAGGGTTAGACCCCTGGCGGGTGCTGTGGGGCCTGCCGCCCTCCGATCCCTGGCTTCAAGTATTTCCTTTATCCGGTCCGGCGGGATTCTGCCCCTGCCCACCTCTATTAGGGTGCCCGCAATGATTCGGACCATATTATAGAGAAAACCGTAGCCCTTTACGGTAATTATGACATCCATAGCCTGCCTGCCATGGAACATTTCATCTGACCCTAAGGTCTCTGCTCTCGTTTCGCCTTCTGCCGTCATTTGGCTTTCTGCCGTCATTTGGCTTCCTGCCGTCATTTGGCTTTCTGCCGTCATTTGGCTTTCTGCCGTCATTTGGCCTTCTGCCGTCGTTTGCCTTCCTGCCGTCGTTTGGCTTCCTGCCGTCGTTTGGCTTCCCGCCGTCATTTGGCTTCCTGCCGTCATTTGGCCTTCTGCCGTCATTTGGCTTTCTGCCGTCATTTGCCTTCCTGCCGTCATTTGGCTTCCTGCCGTCGTTTGCCTTCCTGCCGTCATTTCGCCTTCTGCCGTCGTTTCGCCTTCTGCCGTCGTTTGCCTTCCTGACGTCGTTTGGCTTTCCGGCACAATTATGGGTTCAGCCTCCACCCTTGCCTCTGTTATCTCCCGGACGCTGGTCTTTGCCTGGGTATAGATAGAGCAGAAGCTCTTGAAATCATGCCGGCCCACCAGAAAGGCCGCAGCCTGATTCATTTTTTCAATATCTAATGGATAATAGGTGAAATGAGAATAGAGCCTCTTCAAGGGATCCGGAAAGGGCGCCCTATAGATTCGATATTTATATGTTTTCTCAGTAGGCACATTCCTGGGATGAAAATCCGGCTCCACCTGGATAGAAGCGCGGACGCATATATCCTCAGGCAGACGGCTATTAAGGGCATAGGCAAATTTATCCGCCTCCATTCTGGCCTCCGTATCAAATATAGCCAGATTTCCCTTTGCATGTACCCCCGCATCCGTGCGGCTGGCCCCTTCCACGCATACCTCTTCCCCTGTGATGGACAGAATAGCCTTATTGAGCTCCCCCTCCACGGTGGGCTGTCCTTCCTGGAACTGCCAGCCGTGATAATTTGTACCGTCATAGGCAACCGTTAAAAGGATTCTACGCATAGCCGCCTCCATCCCCAACCCGGATTCCATTCCTCTCTGCCTTAGAATACAAGCCCCCATATCTATAATAGCAGGGCATATCCCGCGCTTTGCACGAGAATTCCGAATGCCCTTCCCTGCCGCATCCGGATAGTTATAGGATTGAGTATTTCATCAGAAATCCGCAATCCGCAGACGACCGGCCCTCGCGAAGCGATGGGCGGGTCCCCTCATTCGATAATGGCAAACCTGTTTCGAATCATATCCATGATTCCCAAATGAATTCCCCTGGAATAAATCACCAGTCCCAGAAAGACAAATAGGACTATATATGTTATGGCATCTCTTTTCTTGTATACAAGAGGCTTCATCTTTGTCCTGCCGCTGCCGCCCCTATAACAGCGGGCCTCCATGGCCATGGCCAAATCATTGGCCCTGCGGAAGGCAGATATGAATAAGGGTACCAGAATGGGTACCAGACTTTTGGCCTTCTTGATAATGTTGCCGTGCTCGAAATCCGCCCCCCTGGCCATCTGAGCCTTCATAATCTTGTCGGTCTCCTCCAGCAGAATAGGAATAAAGCGCAGGGCTATGGACATCATCATGGCTATTTCATGCACCGGCACATGAAACACTTTCAAGACACTCATGGCCTTCTCCAGACCGTCCGTCAGGTTATTGGGGGTAGTAGTCAGAGTCAGAATTGAGGCCCCAATAATCAGGTACATGAGCCGGATTACCGTTAAAATGGCCATCTCCAGTCCATTATCCGTAATGGTCAGCTTCCATATCCGCAGAATTGGCACCCCGGATGACAGGAAGAGATTGAATATAACCGTAATTAACATCAATATTACAATACTCTTCATGCCCCGGACCATATAGCGGAAGGGAACCTTGGAAAGCTTTATAACGGAAAACAGAAAGGCTGTGATCGCTATGAAACCGGCCACATTCTTAAAGAGGAACAGAGATATTATGAAAATCAGAGTTCCCGCCAGTTTTGTACGCGGATCCAGCCTATGGATAAGGGAATCCGCATGATAATATTGTCCAAGGGTAATATCTCTTAGCATATTTCCTCGATGGGTGACGCCCTATGCAAAACGCAGTATCTCGTTACGCGCCTCTTCTATGGTTGTGATCAGGGGATCCACTGGAAAACCCGATCTCTTCAAATCTCCCATAATATATGTGACCTGAGGAGCCCTTAGCCCCATCTCTTCCAGCTCTTCCCTATGGCCGAAAACCTGCCGGGGAGAGCCGTCCATTCTGAGGCAGCCCTTATCCATGCATAGGATTCTGTCCACGTAATTTGCCACATCCTCCATGCTATGGGATACCAGTACAACAGTAATCTGATTCTTATCCCGGAGACTCTTCACCAGATCCAGAATCTCATCTCTGCCCTGGGGATCCAGTCCGGCCGTGGGCTCGTCCAGAATCAATATATCGGGCTTCATGGCCAGAACTCCGGCAATAGCCACCCTTCTCTTCTGTCCTCCCGACAGGTCAAAGGGGGATACATAGAAGAGGTCATCGGGAAGCTTCACGCTCTTCAGGGCTTCATAGGCCCTAAGCTCGGCATCCTTGTCGGATAAGCCCATATTCTTGGGTCCAAAACAAACATCCTTGAAAACAGTTTCCTCGAAAAGCTGATGCTCCGGATATTGAAAGACCAGACCCACATGGGATCTCAATTCTCTCCTCTTGTAGCCCTTTTCAAATATATCCTGTCCCTTGAAGTAAACCGCCCCCTCTGTTGGCTCTATGAGACCGTTCAGATGCTGGACCAGAGTAGACTTTCCGGAACCGGTATGGCCGATTAGTCCAATGAATTCCCCCTTGTATATGGACAGATTAATGTCTTTCAGGGCCTGAATCTCGTCGGAGGTGTCCTTGCTATAAGTGTAGCCCACATGATCCAGAATGAGAAGGGGTGGTTCTTTGGCGCTATCCTCTTCTGCAGATCCCGCCTGCTCCCTGCCGGCTCCTGCGCCCTTGCCGGAATCCCCTCCGGAAACAGGATTTTCCTGAGCCAATGCAGGTCCTGCCTTTTGACCTGGGGCCCCACCTCTTAGGGTCAGCTTTTTTGCTAACGCCTCTACCAGCTCCTCATTGGTGAGAATACTCTCCGGCAGATCCAGTCCCGCCTTCCTTAATTCATAGGAAAGCATGGTGGGCTGGGGAACGTCCAAACGCAGGGCCCTCAGGGTCTCAATCCGGGTAAAGATCTCCCTCGGTGTCCCCTGCAGGGCAATCTTTCCCTGATTCATGACAAAGACCCGGTTTGCGTAAATCACTTCCTCCATATAATGGGTAATGAGGATGACCGTAACATTCTCCACCGAATTCAGGGCCCTGGCGGCCCGGATTACCTCCTTCCGGCCTGCGGGATCCAGCATGGCCGTGGGCTCATCCATGATGATACATTTGGGATGCATGGCTACAACCCCTGCAATGGCAACCCTCTGCTTCTGTCCGCCGGAAAGCCGGTTGGGGGAATGGGTGCGGTAATCATACATTCCCAGAATCTGCAGGGCCTCTTTTACCCTTTCCCAGATTTGCTCTGTGGGCACCCCCATATTCTCGGGGCCGAAGCCCACATCCTCCTCCACCACATTACCGATAATCTGGTTATCAGGATTCTGAAATACCATTCCGGCATTCTGCCTTATATCCCAGAGATATTTGGGATCTCTGGTATTCATGCCATCCACCTCTACACTGCCCTCTGTGGGATACAGTATGGCATTAATGTGCTTGGCAAGGGTGGATTTGCCTGAACCATTTCCCCCTAATATGGCAATGAACTCCCCTTTTTTCACATTCAGGGAGACTCCGTCCACTGCGCGGATAATGCCGGAGGGGTTACCGTCCTCATCCCGCCTGATATATTCGTATGCCAGATCCTTTGTCTCTACGATACCCATACTTCTCTGCCCTGCACTGCAAATTTTCAATTCCTACCCGCGAG
>JAILCB010000055.1 GCA_024680595.1 Lachnospiraceae bacterium
AGGAGAACATTATTCGGAACTGGACGAATTGGGGCGGTGCGGCAAGGCATATGCAATGCTGGAGAAGTCCCTTATGCCAACAGAGGAAAGGCAGTCTATTGGGCAGGTCAAACCTACCGGATGGCGTCAGAATAAGTATCCCGGCATAGTGAAATCTGAACCTCCTTATCTTTACAACCGCTGTCATCTCTTAGCCTTTTCCTTAACAGGGGAAAACGCCAATGAGAAGAATTTGATTACAGGAACCAGATGCTTTAATTTTGAGGGTATGATGCCATATGAGGTACAATTAATATCTTGTGTTGAGGATTTGGGCTATCATGTCCTATACCGTGTAACACCCTACTTCAAGGACAAGGAACTGGTGGCAAGAGGAGTGGAAATGGAGGCCCTTTCCATAGAGGATGGGGGAAAGGAAATTTGCATGCATGTCTTCATTTATAACGTACAGCCCGGGATTCGTATTGACTACCTGACAGGGGAAAACGAGGAGGAGTAGAGGATTTGAAAGCAGTGCAAGTATTCCCCATGCTTCAAATGCATTGGCATTATGCGTGGGTACAGCTTACTTGTTCAGAAGGGATTAAAGCCCCTGCTAAAACGGGAGGTGTCCTGTGCTTGTGGGCAAGGCGGAACAGGATACGAATGGCCGATTTACATGACTTTCGAAAAGGACTAATGAAAGGAATAATAACATGAAAGCAATTATTGGAGTGATGCCCTTGTGGGATGATGAAAAGGACAGCATTTGGATGCTTCCCGGCTATATGGACGGTATCAGGGAGGCGGGGGGACTTCCTATCATCTTCCCCTTCACCAAGGACAAGGAGGAGCTGGAGCAGCTGGTGCAAATGTGTGATGGCCTTTTGTTTACAGGAGGACATGATGTGTCACCGGATCTGTATCATGAAAAGGCCTTGGATGGTCTGGTAGTCTCCTGCCAAAAACGGGATGAGATGGAAAGCCTTGTACTGCAGATAGCCATAGATACCAATAAGCCCTTGCTGGGCATTTGCAGGGGAATCCAGTTCGTGAATGCGGCCCTTGGAGGCACACTCTATCAGGACATTCCGACCCAGCATCCTTCTGATATTGAACATCATCAAAGCGCACCCTATGATATTCCCGCTCATGAAGTAAAGATTCTGCCTGAAACACCGCTCTATTCTCTTGTGGGTAAAGAGAGTCTGGCGGTGAATAGCTATCACCACCAGGCGGTTAAGGATGTGGCGGAGGGGCTGGAGGTTATGGCTCTATCCACAGATGGATTGGTAGAGGCTTTGTATATGCCCTCCCATCCCTTTCTATGGGCCGTGCAGTGGCACCCTGAATTCTCCTATCAAAAGGATGAAGTAAGCAAAAAGATTCTAAGGGCTTTTGTGGAGTCCGTGGCTAAAGGGCGCGTCAGTTAAAGGGATTCTATAGGGAACCTTGTGTTTTGCGACTTTGTGGAAGTCGGATGCAAAATGGATAGAATCATAGTATGTATTTATGCTTTCTTTATCGCAGAGCCGCCGGGATGAAATTTGTCGGCTAAAGCCGACCGGCGGCTCGCGGACGGGTAGGGCGTGATTTGCATCTCCCCACGATTGAAATGCTGCTTTGAAGAAATTCTGTAAGTTATATTGGTGTTTTGTCTGACAGTGTATGCAATATTAAGGATAGAGGAAAGAATATACGAAATGGATGATTTGTCAGAAAAAGTTCAGGTAAACAGAAAGCAAGACAATGAGTGCAGCCGGGGTTTCATGCCCTCGGACGAGAAGGAGTTTGTCCATCAAATCGATATATTGCGGAAGGCGTCCAAGGATGTTCTATATCTAATTGAGGCCGGTTACCCTATGAAGAGCGCAACCACCTTTGTGGGGAATCACTATTTGCTCTCTGAAAGACAGCGGCTTGCCCTTGCCAGATCCCTCTCCATTAGAGAATGTGTTTTAGAGCGTAAGGATAAGGAGCTTTCTTCTGATATGCTTGCCGGGGCTAAGGTTCATATTGATGGCTTTAATACGGTGATATCCCTGGAAATTGCTTTCTCTGGTAATACTTTATTGAAATGTATGGATGGAACCATCCGGGATTTGGCCGGGCTTCGGGGCACCTATCGAATCATAGACAAAACAGATAGGGCGGTGAAGGCTATACGGAATGTCCTTTCAGAAAATCAGGTGACTCAGGCAGTATTCTATTTGGACGCACCTGTCTCCAATTCAGGCAGACTGAAAGGAAGGATAGCAGATCTTTTTGAAGGAAGTGGGATTGAGGTCTCCTTTCAGGTCATCAACGATGTGGATAGAGTATTAATGACAAAGCCTTGTGTGATTACTGGTGACGCCATCATTCTGGACCACTGTAGCAGCTGGTATAATCTGGTGAAAGCAGCTATAGAAAGGGAAATTGGTGACTATCCTTTTGTGGAGATAGGGGAGATGACAGAAGGAATGAAAAGCTGAGACCGGGGCCTTGTTGGGGACCTGATATATGAAGAATGTAAAAGAAATCCCGCGCTTTGAGCGGGATTTCTTTATCGCAGAGCCGCCGGGATGAAATTTGTCGGCTAAAGCCGACCGGCGGCTCGCGGACGAGTAGGGCGCGATTTGCATCTCCCCTCTCGATTGTTGCTCCTTGTTGCATTTCCAAGATCACGCTTTGATTACTCTAGGGAGCAGAAACTCTAATATGAGAATCAATACATAGGAAACCAGTAAGGAGGGAAAAAGCCCCTGCCAGAGGATTAATAAATCCTGAATACTGAGTGTCATATGGAGAATGATGCTAATCATTAGATATCCCAGCAGGGCGAAGTGCCACCAGACACTGCAGTGGGGAAAGACATAGTACCAGAGCAAAATCTCGGTAGTCACACCGCAGAGGATGGGGGCTATGGAGGTGAGGGTTCGCTGCACGGCCTGAAGGAAAGGCCCACCCCTCACGGAGAAGTTCACATGTCCTAACGAGAGTCCGTGGGGCAGAACTGAGATATGATGCACTTTGGCTCCTGTGAGGAAGGCAAAGAGAGCGTGGCTTAGTTCGTGATGGACTGTGCCGGGCCAGGTCAGGTAGTTGGCAAAAATGAATGTAATATCTCCGCCCAGAAAAGTAGCAAAAATACTTCTCAGAATGTAGTTTACTATATTGATGGCGATACCCAGCAGAAGTAGAAAGAAGAATAGCAGAATTGTAAGTAGGGCTGCGTGTAGGAAGGGATTTCCCCAAAAGGGCAGGCCTTTGATGAATTGTTCAATCCAGATCATATTATAACCGTCACTTTCTTTTTCAGACTATAAATATCATTTTGAAACCATATTAGAGCATATCGATTATAGCAGATTCTTTATAACAAAGAGAGATGAACTGAGTGAAACTAAGGAAGAATTAAAGAATTAAAAATTTTTTCAAAACGACCCCAAAAATAATCTTATGGTCCCCGAATTATTATTACAGAACCCAAAAAGTTCAAAACTTCCGGACAAGACAAGATATCCGAGAAGAGTATATACCGCGGTTGAAATGAAAGAATACTGGATTGTTGAAAGGAGAAAATTAATGATAAACAGGAAGAAGATTTGCACGATGGTATTGACTGGATTTATGGCAGTAGGAGTTTCAATGGCTTCTTTCTCAACAGGCAGCGTCTTTGCAGCACCCGGTGGGCAAGGTGGCCCCGGTGGCAGAGGCGGAATGCAGATGTCATCCATGCAGGACCAGAACAGCAACCAGCAGATGGGTCCCATGCAGGGCCAGAACAATAACCAGCAGATGGGTCCCATGCAGGACCAGAACAGCAACCAGCAGATGGGTCCCATGCAGGGCCAGAACAGCAACCAGCAGATGGGCCCCATGCAGGACCAGAACAGCAACCAGCAGATGGGTCCCATGCAGGGCCAGAACAGCAACCAGCAGATGCCTCCTATGCAGGACCAGAACGGAGAACAGCAGATGCCTCCTATGCCTGACGGACAGGTCAGCGGAAACCAGGCACCTCCTGAATTCTCAAATGGTCAGATGCCATCAGATCTTCCTGACTTTAATAACGGTGAAAAGCCCTCTGATTCTCCCGAAATGGGACAGGCACCTGGCGATAGTATAGAAGCAGCACTTGAGGAAGAGATTAGGAATAGCGGACTGGATGAGGATACCATCAATAATCTCCTTGCTCTCCTTGAAGATTTCAAGGAGGCTCTGAGAAACTCTACAGAGCAGGGTTCTGCCAGCGATGCGGAGACCGCTTTCTTTGATGCCATGAGAGAAGCAGGATTACAGCCTGCTGACGCAAACTAACGACCCTACCATACCCCTCTTTGATAAAGCCCCCAGATCTTCTGTGAACAGTAGATCTGGGGGCCCCCCTTTTTTGGCGTGTTTAAGGGAAAAAATGAAGGAAACAAGGAGCCTTGAAAGAGAGTGTATATAGAAAAAAACTCGTTTTAGAAAAAAATTTTTAAAATACCCTAATTTTTTTCCCGTTTCCTCCGAATAATATTAACAGAGATAAGAAATTTGAAAGCTTTCCAAAATGAACTATAAAGATAAACAAAACCGCGGTTAAAACATTTACGAAATATTAATGATAAAGCAGAGGAGACTACAATGATAAACACAAAGAATATTTTTGTAATGATTTTAACTGTATTTCTTGCAATAGGCATTCCTTTTACGGCTTATTCGGCCATTAGCACTTTTTCCGAGCAGTTTGAAGAATGTGATTTGGGTGGAGAAGAGAGCACCATGGTACAGGCTTTTGAATCACAGGATAATGATGATGCCAGGATATTCTTTGACAGTCAAGAGAAGGATGACGACGGAATGGAGCTTTCCCAAGACTTCTAAAAGAACTCCTATATTCCATATAGATAGATTCCACCGGTAATTTGCAGTTAGTCTTCCTTGATATTATAAGAATAGGAAGGCTGAAGCTAGAAGATATAATGAAATCATGATGGTTGTTTTGGTATGTTTGCCTGTTCTATTTAGTTCAGGAATGAACTAGGAGAACTTTATATATCCCTAAAAAAGCCCCTAGGTCTTTCTATCGTAGAAAGACGCTAGGGGCTTTTCCCCTCTACTCGATTGCAGGCTACAAACCAAGGCCACGACAGAGTGTTTGCAGGCCGCCGAGAAGCAAGTCTGATTCGAATTTATTATCGCAGAGCCGCCGATATGAAAATTGTCGGCTAAAGCCGACCGGCGGCTCACGGACGAGAGGGTGCGATTTGCATCTTCCCTCACGATTGTGCTAATCTATTATAGAAAGAACTCATTCTCCTTTCTATCACAATAGTTCTCTTCCAGCATGGCTACATGGGACAGGAAGGCCTGATCATCAAAGTATTTGGCGCCTTTTGGACAGGAGCGGACACAGGCCTGGCATTTGATACAGATGCCATTAATCTCAGATACATTCTCTGTGCTGATGGAAGCCATGGGACAGACTGTGGCGCATATCCCGCAATTATCGCATAAATCCTCATTTGTTTTTGGTTTTGCTTTCAGAAACCTGGCCGGATTTCCATCCTTTCCTTTGGGAATATAGTAAGGAGCAAAAGGATCTCCTTTCACTGCCAGGATAGGTTTTTTCATTCTTTCGCTAAACTGTTGATCCTCTGACAGGGTATTGGTCAATTTCGCAAGAATTCTCTCTGCAAAATCCTTTGCCTCATTTAAGTCATTTTCATCAGGCCGTCCGCCGGCCAGTTTGTCGGAAAAGGCATGGCGACAGGCAAAGCATGCCCCGCCTATCGGCAAAAAATTATTCGTTGATAGGAGATAGGTGAGCTCTGCCAGGGAATTATCAAAGGAGCGGTTGCCGAATGTGACGAGGGCAATTGTCCTTGTCCCGTCTCCTTTCAGTCTGTCCTGGAAATCGGGGAGAATTTTATTTGGAAGTTTTCCCGCGTATGTGGGAGCGCCAACGATTAGCAGGTCAGAGGAAGAGAAGGTATAGTTCCTTTCTCTGGCAGACTTGGGCGTGAAATCCACTTCTGTATAGGGAAGCTGTAAGGCCTCTGCTAAGGCTTTGCCAAGGAAATTTACAAGAGTTTTGGTATTTCCTGTTGCACTCCAATATAGTCCTGTAATTTTCATAATTTTTTCCATTGCCAACCTCCGAAAACAATTATCTTCAATCCTATAGGATTCCGAATTTCATCAGAAATTCGGAATACGAACTCGACCAGGCCCCCGCAAAGCGGGGGACGTGTCCCGCGCAATGCGCAGGATTTCCGAAGGCGGTTCCTTGTCGCATTCGGAAAGTCATAATTTCTCATGATTTTCAGCATAATACTTGAGTCAGTCCCAACCCTTTTTGGGCAGGGGCTGACTCAGTATAAAGACGGTATTTGTATCAATCTAAATCAGGTTTTCTCAATTCAGTATCCAAAAGTAACGTCTTTGAGTGATGAGAGGATGAGGTTTAATCATTTCTCCATCCAGGTGCAGTGCTGAAGGAGCTCTATGATGGACAAGTGCTGGGGGCAGGCGGATTCACACTGGCCGCATTGGATACAGTCGCTTGCCTTTCCTCTTCCCTGCGTCACATTAGTATATTCCCGAAGAGTACGGAATTCCGGGCTGCCTTTCTTGCGGTTCTCAACATGGAAGATCTCGGGGATGGGGATATTCTGGGGACAGCCGTCCGTGCAATAGTGACAGGCCGTACAGGGGATATCCTTGGATCTATCCAAGGCAAATTGGGCTTTTTCAATGATTTCCTGCTCCTTTTCTGAAAGAGGCTGGAAATTTTTCATAAAGCTCAAATTGTCCTCCATTTGGGCCGTATTACTCATGCCGCTGAGGACGACCAGGATTCCCTCCAGACTGGCCACATAGCGGATAGCCCATCCGGCATAGGACAGGTCCTTGCCGGTTTTGTCGAATACATCCTTTACCTCCTGGATAGGATCTGCCAGAATGCCGCCTTTAACAGGCTCCATTACGATTACCGGCTTGCCGTGGGCTCTGCAGATTTCCCAATTCTTCTGGGCGGCCACTCCCGGGTTCTTCCAGTCGGCATAATTAATCTGCAGCTGAACGAATTCCGCATCGGGATGGGCTGTTAAAAGCTCTTCCAAAAGCTCGGGATCCGCATGGAAGGAGAAGCCCCAGTGCTTGATGAGGCCCTTGGCCTGCTGTTCTTTTACAAAGTCCCAAATGTGATAATTCTCATATTTATCTACGTTGCTTCTCTGAATGGCATGGAGCAGGTAGTAGTCGAAATACTTTGCGCCCGTACGTTCCAAGCTGGTGAAAAACTGCTGCTTTGCACTTGCCTCGTCGTGGCATTGCAGGAAAGCGTTGAGCTTTGTGGCTACCGTGTAGCTTTCTCTGGGGAAACGCTCTGCCACGGCTTGCCGGAAGGCCTCTTCACTTGCCCCGTTGTCATAAACATAGGCGGTGTCAAAGTAGGTTCCGCCCGCTTCCATAAACTTGTCCGCCATGGTGCAGACCTGGGGGACATCAATACTGCCGTCCTCATTCTTGGGGAGACGCATGAGACCGAAGCCTAGCTTAAAAGTATCCGCAATTGTTTTGTTATCAAGAGCCATTTTCTTTCCTCCTATCAGATTTTCTCCTAAGCCATTATGTGCCTTGATTACCGGAAGCTCAATCATAGAATGGGAAGTATTTCTGCTTCAGTGTAAAACAAGGCAGCTATATTTGATTTTAGCACAAATGCTTCTAATATTAAAGCAGAGAAAAGAAGGACTATATACTCCAAAGCGGAGACGGCCAGTTTGAATGAGTGCATTCTTTCTTGTAATTGAATTAGGCTGTATGATAGAATGATATTCAAATTAATTAGAAGGAGGCAGGCGTTTATTATGATTAAGAAGAATTTTCAGGTAGCTATTCTGGCAGCGGCGGCTATGAGCCTTGGTCTTACAGCCTGCGGAGGTGGTGGGGCGAGTAAGTCTGCAGAGGCGACAGGGACAGCTGTGGTGGAGGAGAGTGTAGAGGAGGAAGCTGAAAGCAAGGCAGCGATAGAGCCTGAGGCCCCGGTCTCCACAGAGACGGAGGATGAGACCGTAAAGGAGGAATTGGAGGATGCCGGTTTCTATGAGCTCTATGAATATGAGGCTAATGGCAATGTAGTGAATCGGGATACCCTGGAAACAGCCGGGATGGGAGAGACCTCCCTGGATTTGAAGGGGGACGGTACAGGCACAATGGTCCTGTATACAGAGTCTGTAGACCTCACCTGGACACCCGGAGTGATTAAGGTTTACGGTACAACGAATTATACTTATGAGATAGAAGGCGACAAGCTGATTCTGGACATGGTCGGAGTGAAGTACACCTTTGTGAAGGCGGATGGTGGGGCTTCCGCTACGGCCAAGGCCGGTGAAAGCATTGAGACCGGTGAAAGCACGGAGGCCACAGAAAGCACGGAGGCCGCCACAGAGGATGGGGCCACGGAAGCTGCCGGCAGTGATGGCGCCGCAGTTCCGGACGGGGTTCCCAATGGCACCGGTATTGTTAGTGAGGAGAAGGTTCAGAAGGGCTATGTCTGGATGTCCAAGGTGGCCAAGGATATTTATCATATGACCTATGAGGAGCTGGCGGCTTACTTCGGTGTGGACGGGGAATTTGAAAAGGAAGAGTACAGCGACCACATGAAGGTCAATAAGCGCTATTACAAGTGGATTTCTGAGGATGACAAGAATCACTTCATCTATGTCAACTTTGAGGAGGAAGAGCCCGGGGTCTTTACCATAAGCGGTTACAATTCCAGTGGTTTTTCGGCTTCTGAGGCTGAGTCCGCCTATCTGGAGCAGGTCCAGGCGGAGGCGAGGGAGGCAGACAAGGCGGCTAC
>JAILCB010000068.1 GCA_024680595.1 Lachnospiraceae bacterium
ACTTCAATTCGCCACGTTCGGCGCAGAACGGAGGAAATCTCAAAGACTGAGACCTAAAGCAGCACACTCTTATAGCCGATTCCCCTTACCGTTGCAATCTTGAAGCTGCTGCAATTGGCTAGTTTGCTTCGGATACTGGTAATGAAGACGTCTATGGAGCGGGGACCGCTTTCATTATCCATACCGCCCAGCTCTTCCAGCAGCTGATTTCTGGAAAAGGCCCTGTTGGGGTAGGTCAGGAGCTTGAATAGAAGCTTGAACTCTTTCACGGTGAGGGGGATTTCAGCATCATTTAATGTGGCGCTCATGGCGGCCTCGTCCATTACGAAATCTCCCACCACCAATTTCTCCTTGTTGATGATATTGCTCCTCCTGAGAATGGCCTCTATCCGCAGCAGGAGCTCGTCTAGATGGATGGGTTTCACCATGTAATCATCGATACCTATGCGGAAACCCAGCTCTTTCGAGGCGAAATCGTCCTTGGCCGTCATGAAAATGATGGGGATTTTGGGATTCTCTTCGCGGACGCTTTTGGCAAATTCGAAGCCGTCCACACCCGGCATCATGATGTCAGATATTATCAAGTCAACCTTTTGATCGTATAGGACATCATAGGCATCCATAGCATTGGTACAGCTGATAGTTTTATAGTTGTGGAGATTTAGATGCCGGCAGACGGAAATATTCAGGTCCGGGTTATCTTCTAGTATTAATATAGTAATCATACGCATGCCTCCTGGTTTACTTGGAAATACTTGCTGTGCCTTTTGTCCATGGGGATCGTTTCGCGCCCCTTGCTGTATTTGCATCTGTTTCTCGTCTGAAAGCCTGAAACGTGATATTTTGTCTAAGCATACCACATTTGAAGGATTTAGGCACGGAGGCAAGCATAGGCTCTGATTAGCCTAAATTATTATTGTCCAAATGTCTGTATAGATCTTATAATGATTATGCCGCAAAAACGATGTAAGGTCATTTCCTATGTGACGAGAGGAAGATGGGATAATGTCACTGAACTATAGTCATGCGGACTGCTTCTGAAAAAGGAAGCTTTTGAGGAGAGATGAAGAGGCCTAGTGAATTTGTGGGTTAATAGTTGGCAATTATTGTGCTGTTTGCGGCCGCCCCGGCCGGGGGATTAGATAACTTGCCAAACAATCAGGCTTCCTCATGCATAGAGTGTTTGAATAGATTAGGCCAACAGGAGAAGTAGTGAATGTTAAAGTCAATTGACTTATTTGCAGGAATTGGCGGAATAAGATTAGGTTTTGATAGGGCTTTTGGCACCGATATAGAAACGGTTTTTGTTAGTGAATGGGACGAATTTGCCCAGAAAACATATAGGGAAAATTTTGACGATTCCTTTGAAATTGCCGGTGATATCACTAAGGTGGATGAAAAAAGTATTCCTGCTTTTGACATTTGTCTAGCGGGATTTCCCTGTCAGGCCTTCTCGATTGCAGGCACAGGAGGTGCAGGACGGAATGGCTTTAGTGATTCCTTTAAGGGTCAGAACCGTGGAAATCTCTTTCTAGAGGTTGTTCGAATTTGTGAATATCACAAACCAAAGGTTATTTTTTGTGAGAATGTCAAAGGACTGGTGATGCATGACCGTGGACGTACATTTCGAGTGATCAGGCAGGCTTTTCGGGATATTGGATATCAAGTTTTCTGGAAGGTTTTGAACAGCAAGGATTTTGGCGTTCCTCAAAATAGAGAGAGAATATATGTGGTTGCTTTTCGGGATGACCTGAATGTTGGTGAATTTGTTTTTCCGGAAGCATCTGGCAAAGAGGTTTCCATTAGGGATATTCTTCAGGAGGCACCGGTTCCTTCACGATATTATCTTTCTGATGTATATGTGCAAACACTGCGGGCTCATAAAGCCAGACATGCCGCAAAAGGACATGGTTTTGGGTACGAGGTTCGAGATCTGGATGGCATAGCAGGGACGATTGTCTGTGGGGGTATGGGAAGGGAGAGAAATCTTATTATTGATGAAAGGCCTCATAGTATGGTTCCGGAAACCCATATTAAAGGAAAGATTAATAAGGAAAATATCCGAAAGATGACTCCCCGCGAATGGGCCAGACTGCAGGGATTCCCGGACAGCTACAGGCTGAAGCTGTCTGATACCAGACTTTATAAACAGTTGGGGAATAGTGTGACTGTGAATGTCATTTATGCCATTGCGGAACAGGTCAGGAGTACGCTTTTAAAATCGGAGGAATCATGAGCATTTAATGACCGATGGACGGTCAGATTAGGAGACGAGAAA
>JAILCB010000088.1 GCA_024680595.1 Lachnospiraceae bacterium
TACAAAGGGGAATGTAATTGTAGAAAACCTAAACTAGGCATGTATGAGCAGGCTGTAAAAGAATATGATATTGATTTGGGAAAAAGCTTTGCTATTGGGGACAAGATTAGAGACTGTGCGATTTGTCAGGTTACCGATTGCCAGGGATTTCTCATAGGTAACAATGAAAAGGATGAGATAATAGGGGATGTTAAAGCTGGTAAAGTGCGGGGTGTGGGATATGCAAAAGATTTAAGAGATGCAGCAGGGAAAATTCTGGGATTTAATAAGATCTAGCTTTAAGTTTGATTTATTTTGATGAAATAAAAAAATACAAGGAGAGATGAAAGATTACACATTATCTATAGTTATACCTTGATATAATGAAAAAGATAGTATAAAAGCAATAGTGAACAAGGTATTGGAATCACCAATTAAAAACAAAGAGATTATCATTGTTGATGATCTAAGTAAGGATGGCACTAGAGATATTCTGAAAAGTGAGATTAAACCTTTAGTTAGTAAGATCATATATCATAAAGTCAACAAAGGGAAAGGTGGGGCCTTAAGGACAGGTTTTGCTCATGCGACAGGAGATGTTGTTATAATTCAGGATGCGGATTTGGAATACGATCCTAATGAGTATGGCAGGGTGGTAAAGCCTATAATAAGCGGAAAATGTGATGTATGTTATGGATCGAGATTTCTGAACCAGCCGGCAAAAGGATATAGGACTAATCGATTGGCAAATAAATTTTTAACTATGATCTCGAATATGTTTACACATTTAAGACTTACAGATATGGAAACCTGTTATAAATGCTTTAGGAGAGAGATAATTCAATCTGTGGATATAAAAGAAAACCGTTTTGGATTTGAACCGGAAATAACGGCAAAAATAGCTAGAATGGGAATTAAAATAAAGGAGGTTCCCATATCCTATTATCCCAGAACAAATGAGGAGGGGAAAAAGATTGGAATAAAAGATGGGTTTAGAGCTATTTATTGCATTTGGAAATACCGTAAAGGATGAATAAAGGAGATTACAATGAAACGTAATAGAGTATTAGTAACAGGAGGGGCCGGCTTTTTGGGCTCACATTTATGTGACAGGTTGATAGAGGCTGGAAATGATGTCATTTGTGTGGACAACTTGTTTACAGGAAGCAAGGAGAACATCAGGCATTTATTGGGAAATCACTATTTTGAATTTATTAGGCATGATGTCATCCAGCCAATATATGTTGAATGTGATCAGATTTATAACCTTGCCTGTCCTGCCAGTCCCATACAGTATCAAAGGGATCCTATCTATACCACCAAAACTTCCATTTACGGTGCGTTTAATACTCTTGGGCTGGCCAAAAGAACCGGGGCAAGAATACTCCAGTCGTCTACTTCAGAGGTGTATGGGGATCCGGAGGTAAGCCCCCAGGTAGAGGGATATAGGGGGAAAGTGAATACCATAGGTCCCAGAGCCTGCTACGATGAAGGAAAAAGGGTGGCGGAAACACTGTTCTTTGATTATCATAGGCAGCACGGTGTAGATATAAAGCTTATGAGAATTTTCAATACCTATGGTCCCAGAATGGACATTGGTGACGGCAGGGTTGTGTCAAACTTTATCGTACAGGCCTTGAGAGGACAGGATATTACCATATACGGGGACGGCAGCCAGACCAGAAGCTTCTGTTATGTGGACGATTTGATTGAGGGCATGATTCGATTGATGAATAGCCGGGAAGGGTTCACTGGACCTGTGAATATTGGAAATCCTGGAGAATTTACTATCAAGCAATTGGCTGAAATGGTAATTGACCTCACAGGGTCCTCATCGAAAATTGTATACGGCGATCTTCCGGCTGACGATCCCATGCAGAGAAAACCCGATATCACTCTTGCGAAAAAAGAGCTAAACTGGGAGCCTAGTATAAAACTAAAAGAAGGCTTACTATCCACGATAGAATACTTTAAGTCTGTCATATCCTAAAATCCAAACAATAGTCACTCAATGAAGCACTCGGGCAATAAGAAAATCATTTGAAAAGCCTATAAATTCAACATATTTATAATCCCTACGCCTTTACTTTATCTAGTGTTTATAGTATAATATAGACACTAAATAAAGGAGGTGCCATCTTGTCACGAACAGCTTCGGGTCTGCCCAAAACAAAGCAGGTAAAACGGCTCCAAAAGAACGGTGACACTTATATTTATGAGGTCACAACAAAGTACAATCCCGACAAACGGTACAACGAGCATGTGTCTAGCAAGCTGATCGGCAAGATCCTGAAAGGAGGGGAGGAGATCGTCTCCACCCGCCCCCGGCGAAGCACAAAATGCGAAAAGCCCAAGGCTGTCAGAAAAACGGTCGGGGTCACAGACATCCTAGACTGGATCGGCAGGGAGTCCGGCATCGACAGTGACCTTCTCCTGTCCACAGATAAGGGAACCGCTCAAAAGATAATGTCCATCGCAAGATTCTGGATGGCCAATCCGGACAAGTCCATCCGGCGTATCGAGGAGTGGCAGATTGACCACTGCATCCCCTATACGGATGGCATGTCAGAGGATATGTGCTATATGCTCATGAAAGAACTCGGGAGGGACGTCACAACATCCCAGAGCTATTTCCGGTGCAGGGCCGTACATACGTCCTCAAGAGCCTCCATCGCTGTGGATACGACAACGGTGTCTTCCTATTCGGAAAACCTCAATGATGTCCGGTTTGGCTACAACAAGGACGGGAATTCTCTTGCGGCCGTGAAGCTCCTGACCCTCTTCGACGTGGAGAGCCACCAGCCAATCGCCTTCTCCCGCCAGCCCGGAAACATTCCCGATGTCATATCCGTGCTGAATACTCTGAAGCAGCTTTCTGTATTCAGCATGGAAAAGCCGCTGCTGGTACTGGACGGGGGGTTCTTTTCCGAATCCAACATCCTGGCGTTCATCCGGGCCCGCACGAAGTTTCTTATGAGGGGTCAGGTTGACAGCAAATGGATCCTCCCGGAGCTGGAATCGGTGGACGGTATTGAAAAAGCCTCAAACATATGTCCGTTTGATCCCGATATTTACGGCACTACGTGCCGCATATCCCATGGGTTCACGTGGGAGAGGACGCGTAGCCGCGGGGGCTCTTCCAAGGGGGACACCGTATATGAGGAGCACAGGCTGTACCTCCACTTCTTTCTGAACACGGACAGGGCGCGTATTGAAAGAGCATCCCTGAACACTGACATCCTCCGTGTAAAGGAACAGCTGGAGCGTGGTGTCGATCAGTCCCTTCTGTCTGACACCGAGAAAAGGATAGTGAAAAAATTCCTCATCTTGAAGGAACGGGGCGGAAGCCTTTCCGTAAAGGTAGACGACGATGCCGTAAAGGAAGCTTCAAAGTACTACGGGTATTTCGTTCTCGTATCAAATGAAAAGCAGGACACCTTCAAAGCATTGAAGGAATACCGGCTGCGCGAGCGTACGGAGGAAGGATTCCGTATTGACAAGCAGTATAATGACGCACATGTGACCAGGTCAAAAAGCACGGCCTCCCTTGAGGGCAGGTTCTTCTGCCAGTTTGTGGCCTATGGGTATGAGGAATACTTCCGCCAGCAGCTGAGCCGGCTAAAGGACTCGCTTGCAGTTCCCAATGGCGACCCAGAGCATGATAATTCTGAAACCTTCAGAAAGGAGAAGTCCCTTCTCTCATGGTTAAACAAAATGTCTGTAGCAAAACTGTTTGACTGGTTTGACACCATTCAGGAGACAACGGTGGACACAAAAATCGGAAAGGCCAGATGGAGGACCGAGACCATTGAAAGGGATAGGCTCTTCCTCCAGAAACTAGGTGTCCTAAAGGCTTAGGCTGTTCTGTTTAGTGACTATTTGTCGGATTTTCGGTTGAAAGCTCGTGAGACATTCTGGGCGCGAGGGTACTATGCAGAAACGGTTGGGAATGTATAAGGCGGAGCAAGGCCTTTGGTTTTTCAAATTCTTCGTCTTCTTCAATATCACGAATCATGTATCGTCCTCTTCCATTGACTGTAAGATAAACAGGGAAGCCTACAGCAACTTTTTCAAGAACCGTATTGTAATTGCGAAGATCCGAAACAGGACGTATTACTGCCATAGTATTCACAACCTTCCTTTCTATTTTCCTTATCATACCACCCCTCTCGTTTTATGCAATATATTACGCA
>JAILCB010000093.1 GCA_024680595.1 Lachnospiraceae bacterium
GCTTCAATACCGTCATCGTTCACTACAAGTATATTCATTCAGAAGAATTCTCCTTGATCTTTTCTTTTAGAATCGGGTATTCTACCCGACCGGCCAAATCAAAGCCTAATTTCCCTGTTCTTTCAGCTATTTCTGAAAGGAAAATCGTTCTGCTAATTTTTTCTTTCTCTACTTATCCTATGTTCTTACGGATTATCTAATTATTTCTTGGGTACCAGCTTTTCCTTGCCGCCCATGTAGGGACGAAGGACTTCGGGAATAGCTACCGTGCCATCTGCCTGCAGATTATTCTCCAGGAAGGCAATCAGCATTCTGGGCGGTGCCACCACAGTATTATTGAGAGTATGGGCCAGATAATTTCCCTTCTCTCCTTTAATCCGGATACGAAGTCTCCGGGCCTGGGCATCTCCCAGATTGGAGCAGCTTCCAACCTCAAAGTACTTCTTCTGCCTGGGGCTCCAGGCCTCCACATCACAGGACTTACACTTGAGATCCGCCAAATCTCCGGAACAGCATTCCAGAGTACGGACAGGAATGTCCAGAGAACGGAACAAATCCACAGTATTCTGCCATAGCTTCTCATACCAGGCCTTGGAATCCTCAGGCTTACATACCACAATCATCTCCTGCTTCTCGAACTGGTGGATTCGATAGACCCCTCTCTCCTCCACGCCATGGGCTCCTTTCTCCTTTCTGAAGCAAGGAGAGTAACTGGTCAGGGTCTGGGGAAGCTTTTCCTCAGGAATAATCTGATCAATAAAGCGGCCAATCATGGAGTGCTCTGATGTGCCTATGAGATAAAGATCTTCTCCTTCAATCTTGTACATCATGGCGTCCATTTCAGGGAAACTCATAACGCCTTCTACCACATTTCCATGGATCATGAAAGGAGGAATAGCATAGGTAAAGCCCCTGTCAATCATGAAGTCCCTTGCGTAGGAAATAACTGCGGAATGAAGTCTGGCAATGTCTCCTAATAAATAGTAGAAACCGTTACCTGCCACCCTCCTGGCGGCATCCAAATCGATGCCCTCAAAGGACTCCATTATATCTGTATGATAGGGAATCTCATAATCGGGAACCACAGGCTCTCCAAAGCGCTCCAGCTCCACATTTTCGCTGTCATCTTTTCCTATGGGCACGGTTTCATCCATAATCTGGGGTATCACATACATGATTTTCTGAATTTTCTCTTTCAGCTCCCCATTGAGCTTCTCCAGCTCCTGTAGTCTGTCCGCATTGGCCGTCACCTGTGCCTTGACAGCCTGTGCTTCCTCCTTCTTGCCCTGGCCCATAAGGGCGCCAATCTGCTTACTCAATTTATTCCTGCTGGATCTCAGTTCATCCGCCTCCTGCTGGGCAGCTCTATTCTGCTGATCCAGTTCAATCACCTCATCCACCAGAGGCAGTTTTTCATCCTGGAACTTCTTCCTAATATTCTCTTTTACCACTTCCGGATTCTCCCGGACAAACTTAATATCTAACATTTTTCCTCTCCATTTTGATTTATAATTTACTCAGTAATTCTATTGCTGAATAATACATATTTATCTGGGCCCGAATCCGCCCCTAAACCATTTATCTAATCAAAGTATTTGCAGACTTCAATAGGGTCATACCCATGTACTTTATACTTTTCTCATAATACTTGCAAGAACCTTATGCTTTCTTCTCCGAAAATAATTACAGGGCTGCTTTGCTTTCTTCCTCACGAATAACTACCGGGCTGTTTTGCTCTTTTTCCCGCAGATAATTACAAAACTGCTTTTCCTTCTTCTTCGCAATAATTACAAACTGCTTTTCCTTCTTCTTCGCAATAGTTACAAACTGCTTTTCCTTCTTCTTCGCAATAATTACAAGTCTGCTCTTACTTCTTCTTAAATATTACAGGGCTGCTTTTCCTTCTTCCCTTAAATTATTTCAAGGCTGCATTGCTTTCTTCCCGGAAAATAATTGCAACGTTCCTGTGCTTTCTGCTTTCCCAGGAACGCTGCAATTTTCTCATATCTGCTTTCCTATGGTAGTTTTATTTCCTACAGCTCCTCTTCTCCCACTTCCTCAGGATCTTCTACTTCCCTGGTACCGGTCGAGATCTTCTCGCGGACCTTGGCAATTTTAGCTACCTTCACTCCCTCATCCAGATTCATGAGCTTTACACCCATAGTAATCCTGCTTAATATGGACACATCTGCCGCCCGAATCTGAATAATAACTCCGGCATCGGTAATGAGCATGACTTCATGGTCATCATTGACAGCCTTTACGCCTACCAGGTATCCGGTTCTTTCCGTAAGCTTATAGCACTTCAGACCCTTGCCGCCCCGCTTCTGCAGGGTAAATTCCGAATCCATAGTCCTCTTGCCAATGCCATTCTCCGTTACAAGCAGAAGGGAATCTCCCTGGGACCTTAACTGCATTCCCACAATCTCATCCCCGCCGTCCAGATTCATTCCGATAACACCCATGGAGGTCCGGCCCGTGGCCCTTACATCGCTCTCCTTGAAGTGGATACACATTCCATATTTTGTAATTAGGAATATCTCTTCTCCGTCCGTGGTCTGCTTGACTTCAATGAGTTCGTCATCCTCCTTCAGATTTATGGCAAATAAACCATTCTTGCGCACATTACTGAATTCAGTCACCTTGGTCTTTTTGATAATTCCCTGCTTAGTGACCATGAATAAATACTTATCCTCTTCATAGCCCTTAATAGGAATGGTAGCTGTAATCTTTTCCTCAGGCGCTAGCTGTAGGAGATTTACAATTGCGACACCTCTTGCTGCACGGGAGGCTTCCGGAATTTCATATGCCTTCAGCCGATAGACCCTTCCCAAGCTCGTGAAGAACATGACATAGTTGTGGGTTGTGGTCATGAGGAGGTCTTCAATATAATCATTTTCAATGGTCGTAATTCCTTTGATGCCCCTTCCTCCCCTATTCTGAGCCGAGAAGTTATCTATGGACATACGCTTGATGTAGCCGAGTGAAGTCATGGCAAGAACAGTGTTCTCCTTAGGAATCATGTCTTCCATCGATATATCGAACGCATCGAAGCCGATCGCCGTCTTCCTTTCATCACCGTATTTGTCAGAAATCACTAAAATCTCTGTCTTGATGACTCCCAGAAGCTTCTTTCGATCTGAAAGGATTTCCTTATATTCCTGAATCTTTTTCTCCAGTTCATTATACTCATTCTGGAGTTTTTCTCTTTCCAAGGCGGCCAGTGCCCTCAGTCTCATATCCACAATGGCCTGGGCCTGAATATCATCTATATTAAGGAAGGCAATGATTTTCTCCTTTGCCTCTGCCACCGTTTTGCTGGACCGGATTAAACGGATAACCTCATCGATGGCATCAATGGCTTTCAGCAAACCCTCTAATATATGGGCTCTCTCTTCAGCCTTATTGAGGTCATATTGGGTTCTCCTTGTAACCACATCTTCCTGGTGGGCCAAATAGTTCTGCAGCATTTCAAGCAGATTCAGTATTCGTGGCTCATTATTAACCAGGGCCAGCATGGTTACACCGAAGGTGTCCTGCAGCTGAGTATGCTTATATAGCTGGTTTAGAATAATATTGGCATTGGCATCTCTGCGAAGCTCAATGACAATCCGCATTCCCTCTCTATCCGATTCATCCCTTAGATCCGTAATGCCGTCAATCTTCTTTAGCTTTACCAAGTCAGCAATATTCTTAATAAGTCTAGCTTTATTTACCAGATAGGGAAGCTCCGTCACTATAATCTGGGATTTGCCATTGGACATGGTCTCAATATCTGTTACCGCTCGGACTACCACCTTGCCCCGGCCGGTCCGATAGGCCTCTTCGATTCCCCTATTTCCCAGAATCACACCGCCTGTCGGAAAATCCGGTCCTTTCACAATCTTTAATAGTTCTCCTATATCGGTATCCCTATCCTCAAGCACCCGGTTGTCTATTAACTTTACAACCGCCCCAATTATTTCCTTCAGGTTATGGGGAGGAATATTGGTAGCCATTCCCACTGCTATTCCTGTAGTTCCATTCACCAGTAGATTTGGGAAACGGGCTGGAAGTACAGTTGGTTCCTGCTCGGTTTCATCAAAGTTGGGTATGAAATCTACAGTATTCTTATTAATATCTGCCAGCATCTCCATACTAATCTTGGATAATCTGGCCTCTGTATATCGCATGGCGGCTGCACCGTCACCATCTACAGATCCGAAATTTCCGTGTCCGTCCACAAGACAATATCTCATGGACCACTCCTGGGCCATATTGACCAGGGCTCCATAAATCGAACTGTCGCCGTGGGGATGATATTTACCCATGGTATCGCCCACGATACGGGCACATTTTCTGTGAGGTTTATCCGGTCCATTATTCAGCTCTATCATAGAATAAAGGATTCGCCTCTGCACCGGTTTCAGTCCGTCCCGTACGTCCGGAAGTGCACGGGACGCAATGACACTCATCGCATAATCAATATACGATGATTCCATTGTTTTCTTCAGGTCAACTTCATTGACTCTGTCAAAAATCTGATCGTCCATTCCTTCCCCATATTCAGCCATCTATTATTCTTTCTAAATATACCCTCTGCAAGAAAAGTATAATCTTCAGAAAACAAAAGGATAACTAATATAATAATCTTAAATTCCTTCTTCATCCTTTTTATTATCAAGCTATCAATGTCATATTTCTTCTTTAATAATATGCTTTCACTTTTCTACTTTGCAATTTAGGTACTAATAATGTAAGTTATTATTACATAGAAAGAATAATTGGCTTCCCTTCTGCTCCGTTCTTCTGTCTCACTCATATAACAGAATCACATTGCTAATCAATATAATTTAATTTCAATAACTTGCCTTCTATTTTATCATTATTGCTTTTTTGACGCAATGTAAAGATTACCCTTGCTGTTTACATTCCAAACTAATAGGAATTTAGATATTCACAAATCATTGTCATTAATAATATAAGCCACAATATGTATTAATGTTTCACGTGAAACAATACTAAATATTGTGTTCTTTCGAAAAGTGATATAAAAATGTTTCACGTGAAACATTCTAGTGGTTATCAACTAGTTATCCACAAAATGTTGATTACTACAGTGGATTTTTCTTAAAAGCACTGGCCTTACGCGGATATTGCTTAGGAGTATCCAATCCTTTTCTAATAAAAACCAAGCTTCTTTCAAAATCCGACTCAGGAATAGTAAAACTTTCTACTTTTTCAACCTTACCGCCCATTGTGCGAATGGCATTCTGGGCTGCGTCCAGTTCTTCATTTATCATAGATGACTTATAGGCTACAAAATGGCCTCCCTTTTTTAGGAAAGCAAGAGATAATTCCGTCAAAACAGAAAGGCTGGCCACAGCACGGGATACCACATATTGAAATTGGCCCCGAAATTCATTTTGATGAGCCAGTTCTTCGGCTCTACCTACCAAAAGAGAAATATTATTGAGTCCTAACTCGTCGCAGACATCACCGACAAAATTCATTTTCTTCTCTGTAGAATCTACAAGGCAAATTCCCTTTTCCGGAAAAAATATCTTTAATGGAATACCGGGAAAGCCGGCTCCTGTTCCTATATCTAGAATATCGGTAACATTATCATCCAGTCCATCTCCCTGAGAAAGCTCCTTATCCTTTCCGGTGGAAAAATCTGTAAATTGCATTATAGAAAGACTATCCGCAAAATGCTTGATTAAAACATCATTATATTCAGTAATGGAGGTAAGGTTCATTACTTCGTTTCTTTCAATGAGCATTTCATAATACCGCTCCAATTGCTCCAATTGATAGTCGCTGTATTGGATGCCCATTTTATCCAATGAAAGGGTTAATTTGTTTTCTTTCATATAATAACGCTCCTTATATATAAGTAAGATTTTAGAATACGGTTATAGCAAAGCAAGGATTCTGCATCTCATATAGCCCATCCTCTTCAGAACCAAGAATTCGTCACCTATATTTTCCCGAATGCAGCAGGGAGCGGCATTCGGAAATCCACTCCTTTATGCGGTACACGTTTTTTTACTTCTCGAGGCCAATCGCAAATTTCTGATGAAATTCGTAATACCTACAAGATCAGGTTCCTGCCCAACCATCTATTATCTTTTCATGGATTTCAAATATATCAAGAGAACCTGTATATCCGCAGGGGAAACTCCCTGTATCCGGGAGGCCTGACCAATATTGACCGGTCTGAAATCCCCAAGCTTCTGTCGGGCTTCTATGCGGATACCCTTAATTGAACTATAGTCAATATCTTCCGGAATAGTCTTCTTCTCTAATTTTCGGAATTGCTTAACCTGTCTGGCTTCCCTCTCCAGATATCCCCGATACTTAATTTCAATATTAATCTGCTGGCTTATTTCATCAGAAACCTCTGGCCTCAGGGGATCAATATCTGCCACTGCTTCATAGGAAAGCTCCGGTCTCCGGATCAGCTCCTCCAGATTTGACCCGGTCCCTAAAGGGGCACTTCCCTTAGAAAGGAGAAAGGCTGTAATTTCCTTTGAGGCTCCCACTTTAACAGTCTGTAATCTCTCTATCTCACTATTAATTAATTCTTCCTTTCTCTCTAAAGCAGCCATTTGCTCTTTAGAAATAAGACCTACTTCATATCCCTTCCTTCTAAGTCTCCTATCTGCATTATCCTGTCTTAATAATAATCTATACTCAGCCCGGCTGGTCATCATCCTATAGGGCTCGAAACCATCCTTTGTGACCAAATCATCAATTAAAACCCCAATATATCCCTCCGACCGGTCGATGGTTAAAGGAGCCTTTCCCAGAATCTCCATAGCAGCATTAATTCCGGCAACTAATCCCTGGGCCGCAGCCTCCTCATATCCGGAGCTGCCATTACTCTGTCCTGCCGAAAACAAACCATGGACATTCTTGAATTCCAAAGTAGGCTTCAATTGCTTAGCCTTGAAACAGTCATATTCTATGGCATAAGCATTTCTGACAATCCGGGCATTCTCCAAACCGGGTACAGACCGGTACATCTGAATCTGCACATCCTCAGGCATAGAGCTGCTCATCCCATCTACATACCACTCATTGGTATGGAGCCCCTCCGGCTCCAGAAATACCTGGTGCCTGTCCTTATCCGCAAACTTTACAACCTTATCCTCAATGGAAGGGCAATATCTGGGACCCGTGCCTTCAATGACTCCTGCAAATAAAGGGGATCTGTCCAGACTGGCCCTAATGATATTATGTGTTATTTCATTTGTATAGGTGAGATAACATAGCACCTGTTCTTTTTGAATGGAGGCGGGATCAGTGGAAAAAGAAAAAGGTACAATGGGAACATCACCCTCCTGAGGTGCCATTTTTGAGAAATCAATGCTGGACCCGTCAATTCTGGCAGGAGTGCCTGTTTTATAACGGTGGATATCAATACCCTGTTTTTTTAAGGAATCTGAAAGATAAGTTGCACTCTGCAGACCACTGGGGCCGGTCTGTTTAATGGCCTCCCCGCATAAACATCTGGCATTGAGATAGACTCCTGTACAGAGAATGACTGCCTTTGCCTCATAGACAATTCCCGTAAAGATCTTCACGCCTTTAACCTTATTATCCTCTAATAAAAGCTCTGTAACTTCCGCCTGTTTAATGAAAAGGTTTTCCTGATTTTCCAGAACCTTTCTCATAGATCTGGAGTAATCTGCCTTATCTGCCTGAGCCCGGAGAGAATGGACGGCAGGTCCCTTGGATTTATTCAACATCTTGGACTGAATAAAGGTTCTATCAATATTCTTGCCCATCTCCCCGCCTAGGGCATCAATTTCCCGGACCAAATGTCCCTTAGAGCTCCCACCAATATTGGGATTACAGGGCATTAGAGCAATGCTGTCAACACTCACTGTAAAAACAACCGTTTTTAATCCCAACCTGGCACAGGCAAGGGCCGCCTCACAGCCGGCATGTCCGGCTCCAACTACAGCCACATCATAATCACTAATCCGAACCATCTTCCATTTCTCCACATATACTTAATTAATCAAAAAATATATAATCCCTCTTAAATCGAGTAAGGATGAATCCCCCCTCTCGATTCAGGCCTCGCACTCGTGCAAGCACGCCAACGAGACTTTGGCTCCTAGTCTACAAGCGAGTAGGGGAAGAAAGCCCCCTCTCGATTTCGCACGCGAACATTCCGCACTTCGTGCTCCATGTTCTTACGACCGGCAAACGAATATGCATGCAAGCATACATTCGCTTGCCGGTCTTGTGCTACATACAATCGAATAGAGAGATCCCTATACCCGATTCGGGCTTCGCCCACATCTCAGGCCCCTCGGCCTTCGATAATGGGAAAACCAGTACAAAACAACACATTTCCGAATATCTTTCCCTGTCACCTTGAGAAAGCCTAATAATCCGGGAAATAGGAACCTCACTTGCCCATACAGAAATCACTAAATATCCTATCGGCCAAATCGTCCCCTGTCTCTTCTCCTATTATTTCGCCCAGGAAAGAATAGCAATCCATAAGGTCCACAGTCAGAAATTCCTCACTGACGCCTCCCCTTATTCCCTGATCCACCAATTCCAGACTTTGTCTGGCTTTTCTCAATAAGCCCAGCTGCCTCTCATTGGTAATATATATTTGGTCATTAAAGGAAATCTCTCCATGAAAGAATAGATCCTGTATTTTTTCCTTCAATTCAGACAAACCCTCTTCCCTGATAGCGGAAATGGAAATCACAGGACTCGATGTAAGGGGGAAAACCCTTTCCTTATCCAAAACTGGGGGTAAATCATTCTTATTCAAAAGGATAATGGCTTTCTTGTCCTCAATTAATGAAAATATTTCCTTATCCTCATCCGTAAGTTCTTCAGAAGCATCCAAAAGAAATAGAATCAAATCTGCCTCTTCCACAATATTAAGAGTTTTCTGAACACCAATCTTTTCAACCCTATCCTCTGTATGACGAATACCGGCAGTATCTATAATATGAAGAAAGAGGTCACCCAGGCGGATATCCATATCAATAGCATCTCTAGTTGTTCCGGCAATTTCCGTTACAATGGCCCTCTCCTCTCCGGACAAAGCATTTAATAGAGAAGACTTTCCTACATTAGGTCTGCCAATAAGGCAGGTCTGAATTCCTTCCTTTAATATTCTACCATTCTGAGCATTAGATAGAAGCTTGTCCATTGCTTTAATGAAATCACCGGTTTTTTCTGAAAGCTTTGGAAGATAATCATCCAGACTATAATGCTCGGGGTCATCCAGGGCTGCTTCAATGAAAGCAGTCTCATGCAGGATGAGATCTCTGATTTCCGATATCTGACGATAGACCGATCCCCTCAGAATACTGAGAGAATTCTTCCTGGCGAATTCATTCTTTGAGGCAATCAGGTCCATAACGGACTCTGCCTCTGTCAAATCAATCCTTCCATTGAGAAAAGCTCTCTTGGTAAATTCACCGGGATCCGCAGGCCTGGCCCCATGCTTTAGTACAAGGGACAGCACTCTCTGGAGAATAAAAGTCCCCCCATGGCAATTGATTTCAACCGTATCCTCTGTAGTATAGGACCGGGGAGATCTCATCAAGGTGACCAGCACCTCATCCACCACTTCATTCCCATCATAGATATATCCATAATGCACAGTATGGGAAACCGCAAAGCAAAGATGCAGAGATTTGCCTTCCCCATTCCGGAATATCTCATCAATAATAGGAATAGCATTTTCACCGCTGATTCGGATAATACCTATTCCGGACATACCGGCTGCTGTAGCAATGGCGGCAATTGTATCATTTTCCATAGCAAAATCTCCCAAAAACGAAAAAGAGCCGCTTAAAGGATACCAAAACCCTCCAAAACGGCTCTATTTCTATCTAATAATATATGACATTCGAAGTCCCAACTTATTCTATCCTATTTGCCATTCTTCAATGTAATAACTACCCTGCGGAAAGGCTCTTCTCCCTCTGAATGGGTAGTCACATACCTATCTCCCTGTAAAGAAGAATGAATGATTCTCCTTTCATAGGGATTCATGGGCTCCAATGAAACAGGCCTCTTGGTCCTTTTAACCTTGAAAGCTAGATTCTTTGCCAGATTCTCAAGAGTCTTCTGTCTGCGCTCCCGATAATTCTCCGTGTCAATCTTTACCCTGACATACTCCGAAGTCTCTTTATTAACTACCAGACTAACCAAATATTGAAGGGAATCTAGAGTCTGTCCCCGCTTACCGATGAGAATTCCCATCTCATCTCCACTTAATACTACATCCAGGCATCTACTCTTTTCATCCAGACTGATATTAGACTCCACTTCCAAACCCATAGCCTTAAAGACATCTTCCAGAAATTTTCTGGCAATAGTTTTTACGGCATCTCCGTCAATAGGTATTGGCTCTGCCTTTTCACTATCCCCATCAATTACCGGTTTCTCAGCTTTAGGTCTGTTAGTCAAACCTGAGACATTAACCTTCTTTTGCACAGGATCGGCTTGAGATTTCTTCTTCTCCTCTTTCGCAGCCTTTTCAGCGGCAAGACGGGCCTTTTCAGCAGCAATACGCTCATTCTCAGCCTTTTTCTGTTCCTCGGCCTGACGCTTCTTCTCCTCTTCCTCCTGCCTTCTCTTACTCTCCTCCTGTTGCTTCAGGTAATCATCCTTAATCTTAGCCTTAATAATAGTCGGCCTGCTATTGAATCCCAAGAATCCCGTTGAGCCCATATCCACTATCTCGTAATCAATATCCCCGGGCTCCACAGAAAATGACTTACAGGCTTCGCTGATTACACTTTCTAGAGTCTTTCCTGAAAATTCTCTGTAATCCATGGATCCTCCTCGTTATACCGAAATTATACCTTTCAATTCGAAGTTTCTCCAGCTGCTAACTTTTCATCCTCATTGGAGGGTCCATTAGCTGCAGAATCCTGCTCCGGGTCCGTAGACATAGAAGCATCTGAATTCACATCTTCACTAAGAGACTCATTATCCTTTGATTTATCCTTCTTCTTCGAATTCTTCTTTAAACTACGCTTTTCATCATTACTGGAATTTCTCTCGTTATACTCTTTCACAAGATTGGCCTTAGCCGCAATTCCGCCTTCTTTTGCATGTTTCCTATTATATTCCTCTAATTTGGCAATAGCCTCATCCCGCTTTTCCTCAGAAACCTGGGAAACACTGGTACGGGCAGTAATCGTGCTGGTTCTCATAGACGCCAGGGCAGAAATACCGGAATCCGAAGCACTACTACTGGCAGACTTAGAAGAAGCCTTCTTTACATTATACTTCTCCATATTCTTCTCAATCATGGCATCCCAGTCCATCTTGTTCATCCGCTTATTAATAATCACCTGCTGAATGCTGCGGACAACAGCACCGGTAATCCAGTAGATACCAAGACCGATAGGCAGACTCAGGCAGATCATAGCAGACATCAGGGGCATGATGAGATTCATGGACTTCATCATATTACTGCCGTTACCAGTCTCAGGCTGAGGCATGAATAAGGTATTCAGCCACTGGGTTAACCAGGCCAGGAATGGTACTATAAGGGCAAAAAGCCCCATTCCGCCTCCCTTAATATAATCCATGGGAGACAGAGACACGTTAGCGCCCAAAAAATAATTAAATGCTTCATTCTGGGCAACTGCAGGTACATATTGAGGAATATTACTGACCACCCGATACAGGGCCAAAAGAACAGGCAGCTGTATTAGTAGCTGAAGACAGCTTCCGGAAGGGGAGACACCGTATTTTTTGTATACGATCTGCATCTCCTCATTCATCTTGGTCATGGAAGCCTGATCTCTTTTATTCTTATACTTTGCCTGAATAGCCTGCAGCTCCGGCTGCATCTTGGCGGACAGCTTTGAAAACTTCTGCTGCTTGTAGGTCAGCGGAATCATTAGAATGTAGATGATAATGGTAAAGATGATAATGGAAACGCCTACATTCTGAAAAATCTGAAAAACTCCATTTAATATGATTCCAAATACATAAGCGATAGGGTTTATAATCGCTGACAAATTATGTCCTCCTTATTCCCGCCCCATAGCTCATGGAACAGGATCATATCCGCCCTTTGAAAAAGGATTGCAGCGCAAAATACGCCATCCGGCGAGCAGGCTGCCCTTCAAAGCGCCATACTTCTGTACTGCCTCCAAACCATATTGGGAGCAGCAGGGATAATAGGGACACTTTGTTTTCTTCAAGGGAGATATTTTCTTTTGATAAAACTTTATTATAGCAATGATAATTCTCTTCATAAAATATAACCTGTCGACAAAACCGGTGAAATTCACTCCTGTCTGTCTGCAGTATCCGATAAAATCCTGTGAAGACGGCCTAAATGCAAAAGGTTTCTCTCCACATCGGCACACTTTAAGGGCTTCTCATTGCTTTCCTTTCCGGGATTGGCGGAAGCCTTAACCACGACTACTAAGTCCAAACCACTATTGAACCTATCCCGGTGCAGTCTGAATGCTTCTCTAATCAACCTTGTCAGCCTGTGGCGCACGACACTATTACCCACTTTCTTGCTGACAGAAATTCCAAGACGATTATATGATAATCCATTCTCCAGAATATACATCACAAAATAACGATTTGCCCGAGACCTATGGGCCCTGTAAACCGTCCTGAAATCATCATTCTTTTTTAATGAAGTAACTTTCTTCATTATAATAATGTCTAAAAAAGACCACCAAGTGTGGCCTTAAACAGTAAGTCGTGCCCTTCCCTTTGCCCTTCTAGCAGCTAAAACCTTTCTCCCTCCACGGGTGCTCATTCTTGCGCGAAATCCATGAACCTTGGATCTCTGTCTCTTTTTCGGCTGATACGTCATTTTCATAATGGTGATACCTCCTTATCACATAAAACAATAATTAAAAAGCCGTCAATCCGTTATTATAAATGCTGTAATTTCCTACGTCAAGAAGGAAAGTAAGTTACTTTACATAAAGAATATCCACAAATTGTGGATAACTTGTGGATATCTGTTTATAAACAAGGGATAAGTCCGGAAAACTTCCGGAAAATCTCAATTTTTGTGGAAAAAATTCTGTGAAGAAGTTATCCACACTTATCCACAATATTTTGGTGATAAAATTATTCTAGTTTACATAATTTAATTATTTCTTTTAAGACTATTCACATTTGTGGAAAACTCTGTGGATAAACTAAAGGATATTCCCCTTCTTTCCTCTACCTTGAATTATTATCTATTTTGTTATAAGATAAATAAGGCGCTTTGTCTTTATGAAAAGAATGAAGAAAAATTGCCTGGCTTAGTCTGATAATAGGGGGATTAAAAGCCGAGTCTGATGGGGAGAGTAGATAATATGGATGAGAAAGAAGCCCTTTTAAAAAAATGGGATGAAATTAAACTCCTTACAAAGAACGAACATGAGATACTTGATGTTCCTTTTGAAACTTGGATTCTTCCGTTAGAAATCCATTCTGTGGAAAACGATGTAGTGAAGATCATGATTTCCAGGGAATTGGAGACAGGCATTGAATATATTAGTAATAAGTACAGACTGCCTCTCAAAGTAACAATTTCCCAGGTTATGAACCATAGATATGATGTGGAATTTATCCCCGAATCCAAGATTATGGAGTCAGAGAAAAGGTTTTCTAGCCCCATCAATGAAAGGGATAATGATAAATTCAAGAATTCTAACCTGAATTCTAAGTATACCTTTGATACCTTTGTGGTTGGATCGAATAATAGAATGGCCCATTCTGCCGCCCTGGCAGTGGCGGAGGACCCGGGAAAGGTATATAATCCC
>JAILCB010000094.1 GCA_024680595.1 Lachnospiraceae bacterium
TTTCACCTGACATTCTCCCGGCCGGCCTCAGCCTGATTTCACCTGACATTCTCCCGGCTGTCCTCAGCCTAATTCCCGCTGACGCTTTCCCGGCCGGCCTCAGCCTGATTTCACCTGACATTCTCCCGGCTGTCCTCAGCCTGATTTCACCTGACATTCTCCCGGCTGGCCTCAGCCTGGTTTCACCTGACATTCTCCCGGCCGGCCTCAGCCTGATTTCACCTGACATTCTCCCGGCTGTCCTCAGCCTAATTCCCGCTGACGCTTTCCCGGCCGGCCTCAGCCTGGTTACCGCTGACGCTTTCCTGTGCCTTCATGTCCCGCCTGGGGTCCCCGGCTTTTGATTCTTTCAAAAAGAGCCCATAGGCCTCTTCCGACGCAGGAGGCACTATTTTTCCTGCCTTTATCTCATCCGCTACTTCTAAAGCATCATCATAGACCTCATCGGGATAGTTAAAGTGTGTGACAGGGATTCCCACTCCGCCCTCTGCCAGACCAAAGCTGATGGTTTGACCGCCTATATCCTTTCCTCTCAGGTATTCCTGCGAAACCTTATTTATAGCAATATCTACGTTCTTTAAGGCACTTGTCAGCACATTGTCGGTGGCCAGGTAGCTCTGATCCCGATCCACTCCAATTACAAAGGTTTCGCATTGATCCGCGGCCTTAATAACCCCTAGGCCGGTGGCTCCCGACGCGTGATAGATAATGTCGCAGCCGGAGGCATACATTTTCAAGGCAATTTCCTTGCCCTTATCGGGATCCGCGAAGCTATCCGCATATTCCGAAACAACAGTAACATTCTTTCCCAAAACCTTATTTGCATAAGCGACTCCTGAAAGGAAACCATATTCGAACTGATCTATGATCTCCCCTCTTACCCCTCCGACAAAACCCATACGGCTTGTCACGGTCACGGCAGCCGCAATATAGCCCACCAGAAAGGAGGGCTCCTGGGCCCGAAATGTCACGCAGGTAATATTATCCTCCATAATCTCATAGGTATTATCCACTATCCCAAAGGATATTTCAGGATGGTCCTTGGCTATCTTTAACAGGGAATCGGCCATATTATAACCGACTCCCCAACACATGGTGCAGCCACTATCTATGAGTTTCTGGAAGTTCTTGATGTAGTCTGTCTCATCCTTAGACTCTTCATAGCCGGTCACCACCCCGGTTTCCTTGGTAAGGGCCTTCAGGCCCTCCCAGCTGGCCTGATTGAAGGACTCATCATTGATTCCCCCCACATCTGTAACCATTCCCACTTTTTCAATCTTATTTCCGCCCTTTGAAGACTGTTCCTCTATATCACTGTCATTGGCATACATGCTATCTGCAGGCCACTCTTTTATCAAGGTGTACTGGTCTCCTCCATTGCTACAAGCGGAAAGCAAAATGGAAGAAAGGAGGCAGAGAAGACAGATTGTCCGCCGGGAAGACTTTAATACGAAGAAGGCGGCAGTTTTTCTGCCGCCATCCCTATTGAAGCATTGCTTTTTCACTTCCCTAGTAGCTCCCTGCTGATTCAAACCGTCTTCTCTGCAATACTGTTTTTGCATCATTTCTTTATCCTCTGACTGGCTCATAGGCCCTCTACTGCTCTTGGCAGGAATATTTGAGACTTTATTGGCCTTACTGCCCCCGCTCCCGGCAGGGATTCCTGAGGCTTTATCGGCCTGACCCCGCTCCCGGCAGGACTTCCTGAGGCTTTACTTCCTTTTTCCTCACGTCTCCTCTCCCAGGTACTTGAGGCAAAGCATGGTAATATCATCGAACTGTGGGGCATCACCTACAAAGCTGTCAATATCCTCTCTCACATGCTTCAGGAGATCCGTCACATCGTCTGTGGCATGGGCGCTAAGAGAATCCGTCAGCCTCTTCTCCCCGAAGAGCTCCACATCCGCACTAGTGGCTTCCGTTACCCCATCGGTATAGAGGAAAAGTGACTGTCCCGGCTTGAGATCCGTTTCTGTCTCACGGAAACGCAGTCCCTCCATAGTTGCAAGAGGCGGTCCATGTCTTTCCTTCTCAAGCCCAAAGGACTCACCCCTGAAATAAGCGGGATACTCATGTCCTGCACTGGCGGACACCAGATGACCCGAGGAAATTGTCAGAATTCCCATCCACACAGTCACGAAAAGCTCCGCTTCATTCCCCTCGCACAGCTGATTATTCACATCCATTAGAATCTGGCCGGGACCTGTAAAGTTGCCCATCTGGGCCCTATTCTTGAGAAGCGTCTTTGCAATGACCATGAAGAGGGCCGCAGGCACCCCTTTGCCGGATACGTCAGCCATAACCAGGACCAAATGGTCTTCATCTATCAAAAAGTAATCATAGAAGTCACCGCCCACTTCTTTTGCGGGATTCATGGTAGCATAGAGCTGGAACTCATTCCTATCCGGGAAGGGCGGGAAGATTCGGGGCAGCATATCCGCCTGAATCTGGGTGGCTACATTTAGCTCCGCTCCTATTCTCTCCTTCTCAGCAGTCACAATGGTCAGATCCCGGATATAGGTCTCGATTCGGGCCGTCATATCCTGGAAGGACAAAGCCAGGGACCGGACTTCATCGTCATACTTGAATTTGGAGAGATCCTCCATCAATTCGCCATGCTCATAGGAGTCCACCAGATTTGTGAGATAGGTGACAGGACTCACCACAACCCTACGCAGCATATAAATGATTGCCAGGGCAGAAATCAGGATGAATAATATCTGAAATCCCAGGATAAAAGATGCCTGCCTTCGAATCACCTTATTGAGGTCAGCCATAATACAGTCTGCCTCAACCATGGCTACCAGATTTCCTTCCGAGTCCAGAACCGGCGCCCAGGCGGCAACCGTTTCCCCGTATCCCACATCCGGTCCCAGAATAACTTCAGTCGAGGCTCTCTTTGCATGGACATCAGGTAAAAGATGCTTCTTCTCCGTCTCCCCATACTTGTAGGGCTCCCAGGTCAGATCCGCAATATTGGCCGGATCGTCCCCTTCCTTCATGCCCTCCACTATATATATGAATTGATCCTCTTCCGGATAGTAGAGATAGAGGTACTGTATTCCGGTAATACTTTGCTTGGCATGATCAAAGAGGCGCTTCAAATATCTATAATATTCGTCCTCCTGCCTGGTCTCCACATATTTGGGAAGCAGATCCCCATCTATCTGCCCTGCCAGAAACTTTGTCATATCCTGTGCTTTTTCGCTATATAGATTAATATATGTATTCCGCAGAGATTTATAGCTAATAAAGCCAACGATAACTGCCATAATTGCCATAAGAATTAATAGCAGCATGGTAATACGCCGGCTCAGGCTATTTTTCAACTTACTTTTTTCCACGATAATCCCCCTCAGGTTCCTTTCCGTTTCCCTGCTAATATAACCCGTATCGAAAGGCTCTTTAGCCCCATCCAATGAAGCAGTCAGCCCCCGGCCTCCGTCAAATGAAGCAGTCAGCTCCCGGCCTCCGTCAAATCCAGAACCTCTATCCAGGCCCCGCAAACACATTTAACACCGCAAATTGGGCATGTCATGCCATATTTATCCAGGTCTTTATAGAAAAGCGGGATGTGTTTCTTTAATATAGGCCTGCCCATACTCTCGAAAACCCTCAGGCCGGGATCGGACCCGTCCGGATAAATCCAGCTTTCTGCGAAAAAGCGTTTAATTCCCTTATTCAGCAGGAAATCCCTGCTCTTTGCCGCTAGTCTCCTGGCCACCCCCCTCTCTCTGCAGTCCGGCAGCACCAGGAGGGCATCGCAGGTGAAAATCTCTTCCTCTCCTACGGCGGCCTGTATTTCCTCATCCAGCTCGGGATGGGGATAGGTCAGGACAATACCCTTTACTATAGTGAAAATACCGCCCGTCCGGCCCTCTGAAACCGCCCTGAATCCATAATACTCTCCTCTATGAAAAGCGGCTCTCACTGACTCCTCAGTCAAAACACCGCTATTCAAATGCTCTTCATATAACGAAATGAACTCAGGGATATCTCTATCCCCCATACTCTCTAATACCATAATCTCCCCAAAAATCGAATCTATCTGCTATAAGCCCGCTTATCTCAAATCCCGCTGCAGTCTGGGCTTCTCCTATAATTAGCGCCCTATAGCGGCCGGTCCCGGGGCAATCGTCCTGCCTAACCGGCCCCCCTTCATTTGACTCCTCTGCAGACTCTTTATTCCGGTTTCATCACAGCCTTCAGGCCTTAGCCCTTCTACTGGTAGAACTTGGCCTGCCTGTTCATCATCAATACAAATAATAGGACGAGCATCAGCATACTGCCGCCAAAGATCCAAATTCCCTGCCGGTAGCCCATGGTCAGGGCCGCACCATAAACCATGGGTCCCAAGGTCTGCCCTATACTCTCCATTACCGAATACACCCCCATAGACTTGCCGTCCCCATACATTACGCAGTCCGGAAGCTGCTCATAGAAAGTATACTGGCAGGTATATGCAAAGGAAATAATCACGGAAAGGATTACTACCCCCAGCAAAACCGAAGCCTCGTTGGGATAGAGCACAAAGATCAGCATATTTAGACCCATCAGAGCGCTGGAAAGAACAACACTCCAGAAAGCCCCTATCCATTTCAATAGCTGGGCGGAGATTCTGGGTCCCAGATAAAGCACCAATAAACCGCATAAGAGATATACCTGACCCACGCGAACCTCGCCGAACCCATATTCCTGCATATAAAGCGGGAAGAAGTATTCCCTATAGGACAGGGCCATCATAAAGGGGATCAATATTAGAAGGAAAAACCCCATTACCCTCCGATTTAGGAAGAATCGGAAAAAACTAATCTCCTGCCTGAGAATCACTTCCTTATCAGAAGCCGTCTTTACATTAGCAGAGAACAGAGTAATAGGAAATGCCGTCAAAAGTATGGCCGCCCCTACAAAGTAAACCAGCCTATGCCCTCCAATGGAAAAGAACACAGAAGCCAGGCCGGCTCCGATAGTAAGTCCCGAAAGGGCGCCTGCAGAAACCGCCGCAAAAGCCTTCCCCACAGCATTGATATCTCCGCCCATGGCCGCAATGGTATTACAGGATACATAGATGAGGCCCATACCTGCACCAACCATGAGATTACCCAAAACCAGACCCGTATAGCTATTGAGGATTCCACAGCACAGGAAACCCACGACCTGGGACAGGACGCCAAAAATAATGGTTTTCCGGCTTCCGTACCGCTCTGTAAATCTCCCGCCCATGGCAGAAAAAACAGCCATCATCAATAGCTGTGCCGACAATGGCAGACCATAGGCCACACCATCCGGTATGGGAAGCTGGCCCTGATAAAGCCTGGATGTCAAAACCGCTATAAAGGTATCCTGCATGGAACTCGTCATATAGGCGAGAAACATAAGGGTCCGGAGAGGCACTTTCTGGGTCACGTCCCTATCCTCTCCCTTTTGCTTGAGCTCCAGGAAGGACATGAGAAATACGGCCTCTAATATCAGCATCATCATGACTGCAGAAGTGCATATCACGTTCAGGATGGTATCAAAGGTGGCCGCTTCCCTTTCGCGTTCCTGATATCCGAAGTCCATCCCCGCTTCCAGGACAGCTCCAACCTCACCATTTGTCAGATATATGGGTACATATACAGAAAGCCACAGGCCATCCGAATCCCTGCTCCTAATGGCATAGGATTTTCCTGACTGAAAAACATCCCTGACATAGTCTCCATCACCAGAAAATACGGCCGGTTCCCCACAGCTCACATCATCCTCATAATTCAGAATATAGCGGAGTTTTCCCCCATCCTCCCGATAGAGAGTATAGAAATAATGAAAACCAACCTCCGTCGCTCTCTCCGTCAGAATATCCATGCCTGTCCTTAGGCTCATGTAGGCAGAGCTGCCATAATCCTCTTCCGACTGCATCTCCAGGAGATCCTCCGGATCCATTTCACCGGAGAGCATCCCCGCAAACAGCTTTAAGCCATTCACCAGCTCCTCATCTTCTTTTTGATAAAAAGTGGACATAAGGGTAAAGACCACAAAGGAGGAGACTGAAATCACGGCCATTACTACAATAGCCACCCTTTTTGCAGACTCCTTTTGAAAGATCTGCAGTGCCCGCCCAGGCACACCCCTGAAAATCCAGAGAAAACAAAGTGATAGAATAATGAAACCCAGCCACCAGAGAGCTGTAAAGAAAAACCCCTCATATTTAGCTGAATTAATATACTCTATCCTACCATTTCCAATTCGGAAAAAACCCACAGAATTACAGGCTAAAACGCTTACTCCATCCTTGGAGGCCTCCACCGAATCCACCAAAAGATCTTCTTCCTTATAAAGGCAGGTGAGATTCGCAGGCGATTCTTCCGGAAAACTCAAGATTTCCCCGCTATAGAGATCGGAGAAAAAGACAGTCCCGCTCCGGGCTGAGATACCGTTAGGCATACTGTGCTCCGCCTTTTTCTCCACGGTCTCCCACATATTGGAGCCCTTTTTCATTATTCTCACAGTTCCCCGGCGCACAGTAATAGCCGCCACCCCGGTAGTCAAATCCACGGAAGCGTCGTTCAGGACATCGCCTATATAATATCGTCTAACGGGCTCCACTTCTCCTCCGGGCTCAAAGCGATAAAGCCCCAGCCCGAAGTCCTCTTTCTGGAGAATATAGACATAGCCTTCATAATACTGGAGTTCATAGACCTGAGAGTCAACTAGCTCCTGGACAACTCTCTGCTTTCCATCATCAAATTCCAGGACCCGGCTAATGACTGCCCCTCTTTCCTTAGAAACCTCATTCTTTCCATATATCCTGTCGGCCAGGAAAACTCTGCCCTTCCCGTCCTCAGTCACGCAATCCGCATAATAAAACCGTTCTTCATCTTCACCGGAAATATCATCCGTCAGCATATCATTCTGATCCAGGATTTTAATGGAGGTTTTCCCCTGATCCACAACAAAAATACGGCTGTTTTCTCCATAGAAAGCAGCCGATACTGTTGTAAAATCATGAGCCCGTCGGAATCGCATATATCCACGGCCAAGGTAGAGGCAAAGAGAAAGCAGGATAAGAGTAAATGCAAATAGCAGCTTTCGAAATATCGTTTTCACAATTTCTTCCAGATCATCAAAATATTACAACCGTCCGAACGAACATATTGCATATCATCCATACTCTTCTTTACCATGAAGATACCGAGTCCCCCAATAGGCCTTTTATCCACAGAAAGAGTCACATCAGGATCTTCCTTTTGCAGAGGATCAAAGGGTTTCCCGCTATCAATAAATGTTACCTTTATCTGGCCGGATTCTTCCTTTTCTATGCGGATTTCCGCCTGTCCTATCTCAGAATCATAAGCATAGTGGGCAATATTGACGAAAATCTCCTCCACGGCAATATCTAGCTGCATTTGCACCTTCATGGGGCAGTCGCATTTTTCCAGAAATGTGTCCACAAAACCTAAAACTTGGTCTAGGTTTTCAATTTTTGCGTCAATCTCAATTTTTTCCGCAATTCCCATAATATTCTTTCGTATATCACTCGATAGTGAGAATGTCTACAAATCCAGTAACATCAAAGATTTCCTTGATATCTTCACTGGCGTTTCTAATCACCATACTGCCCTGCTTATTCATAACCTTCTGTGCAGAGAGAAGTACCCTAAGGCCGGCTGAAGAAATGTACTGCAAATCCTTCAGATCAAAAACCAGGTCCTTTACAGGCTCCAATGAAGTCTTCAAATCCTTCTCCAGCTCGGGTGCAGTAGTGGTATCCAGGCGTCCCTCCAGAGCAATCGTCAACTTGTCGCCATCCGCATTCTTGTTAATTGTCATTTCATCCTCCTGTAATAATTCGCTTTACTCTCCATTCAGGAAACTCTTAATCCCCTGAAAGGTGGTTTCACTAATAATATGCTCGATTCTACAAGCATCTGCCTCTGCAGTCTCCTCCGGTACCTTTGCCACTTTCATGAGAAAGCCGGTCAGGGTCTTGTGGCGGTCATAAACCTCCTCCGCCTTCTTGACTCCTTTCTCCGTCAGCTCCAGTTCACCGTTCTCATCCATTTCCAGATATCCGTCTTTTCTGAGAATCCCCACAGCCCTGGAAACACTGGGCCTGCTAAAACCTAACTCGCGGGCCACATCCACAGAACGGACATAGCCGTTTTTCTGCCTCAATCGATAAATGGTTTCGATATAATCTTCACCTGACTCATACATACTAAGCTTTCGGCTCCTTACCCGCAGAAAATAGCATCATCATTTCATTTGTCAGGGCAAAGTCATCCGGTTGGCCCACAATCTCATCCCTGGGCAGCCATACCGCCTCTTTTAATTCTGTCTTGTCGAGACGTATTTTCCGGCTTCCGTCAACATCGCAGAAAAATCCCACCATGAGATCATCCACAAAGCCCCAGGGCTGAGACTTATAGTACCGAATATTCTTTACCTTTAACCCAACCTCCTCCATGACCTCACGCTGAACGGTTTCCTCCAGAGTTTCCCCGATCTCCGTGAAACCCGCAACCAGCGCATAGAAGGTCATCCTCCGATTTGCATATTTTGTAAGCAGGAGCTTGTCTCCATCTGTAACCGCAACGCTTACTGCAGGCACAATACGGGGATAAACCGTGTGTCCACAGTTTGGACAGACAAGAGCCCTTTCTCTGTCAGACTTCTCCAAAGGATTTCCACAATGTCCGCAAAAGCGATTATAGTCATACCAGTGAGACAGCTGAAATGCGGTCACGGCCGCAAAGAGACAGTACAGTTCTATTCCGCCCTCATTCCGAAGCTTGCGAATCTCTATGTAGGTGTAGCCTTCCTCAGGCTCCGGGGCTGACTCTGAAAGATAGCACTCCACCCCATCTAAGGAAAAGAGATAGGTAAGGGCGGCTTTATTCCCCTCAATATCAGGAAACTCACCGACCCTGGGAAGAGTATAATTATCCTCTTCATCTCTGCGGAGCAGCACCTCCCCGCCCCGAAAGGCAAAGAGGATGCTGCCGCTATCTGCTACCGCGTCACTTTTATATGGATTTTCCAACCTATGAGGCGCAATATCCTGTATCATAATTCCACACTTAAAATCATTCGATCCCAGCCGAATTCCACCAAGGGAATATCCGCATCCATCCTTGCGATTTCAACCTCAAGGCTAAAATCCCCTAACTAATTCCATTTCAGGTCTCTAATAATTAAAGTTCCTTCACCCAAAGGCCATGCAGGTTGCAATACTCAAAAACAGCAACAGGCTTCTCGCCATTTAGTGCAAACTCTGCCTTAGGCTCATCACCGGGCTTGAGATAACGCATCTGACCGCCATTCTCAGTCTCCAGATAAACGAATGTAATATAATGGGCATCCACCATAGGATGGGCAACGGAACCGACCTCAACCATGACCTTGTCGCCGTCTACGGTCACAGCAGGAACGTGCTTCTCGACTGCGGCATCAGTAGATCCCGCCACCAGCTCAGTCATTTCCTCGCCGCAGCACTTGGGGGTACAGGCAGTCTTCTCCCCAATGATCATCACAAAATTACCGCATTTTTCGCAACGATAGAACTTTGTCTTAGCCATTTTGTTTTCTCCTTTCGACATGTCTTTCCTTCGTCACATATCCGGACGATACAAATAAGTCTTTTATATCATACCGGATTTTCATCTGTTTTCAATCAAAAAATATCATTATCAATACTAATTCATGACAAGTAGCCGGCAAAAAAAGCAGATGGGATATTTGGATAAAAGCCCTAATATTCTGTCTCCTCTTCCTCCTTTTCTCTCATATCATAATTCGTATCCTCATCGATCATTTCCAGCATAATATCAGCAATGTCCGGATCGAATTGTTTTCCTTTGCCGCTGAAAATGACCCCCCGGATGACATCCTGGGCCAGAGCGTTACGATAGGAACGATTGGAGCTCATAGCGTCATAACTATCCGCCACGCAGATAATGCGGGCAATTTCAGGTATATTCTCTCCGGATAAGCCATCGGGATATCCCCGGCCGTCGTAGCGCTCATGGTGCCATCTGGCCCCCACCTGGAGACTGGGCATTTCGGAGATCATCTTTAGAATTTTCTCCCCCTTCACGGTATGCTTCTGAATCTCGGCAAATTCCGCATCCGTAAGACTGCCGGGTTTACTGATGATTTCCAGGGGAATCCCAATTTTTCCCACATCATGAAGCATGGCGGCATAGTAAATATCCGATATCTCTTCCTCGCTCTTACCCATTCTGGTGGCCAGCATCCTGGTATATTTGGCAACCCGTCTGGAATGACCGTTTGTATAGGCATCCTTTGCGTCAATAGCGCCTGCCAGGGCCAGGATTATCTGCTCAGAAAGCCGGCGGTTCCTGCTATTGCTATCCGTCAGGGCCTGGGACTGACGCTCCAGCTCCTTGGTCCTCTCACGGAGCTCCACCGTTCTGCGCTCCACCTCTTCATGGAGGAAATTCTGCAGTTTCCGGAGCTCTATGAGTCGTCTGATTCTCTCCCTAATAATTCCCGCAATAAAGGGTTTCTTTATGAAATCCAAAGCCCCCATCTGGAAGAGCTCCAGCTCAATGTCCTCATCATATTCCGCAGTAACAAAAACGACAGGCAGATCCTCCGCCCCGTCCATGGCGCGGATCCTCTTGAAAGTCTCTCTTCCGTCCATTTCAGGCATATAGAGATCCAATAAAACCATGTCCGGAGTTTCCCTTTCCAGGAAATTCAAAGCCGCCTGGCCGGAACTCACGCATTCTACACGATAAAGGGAGGAAAAAACCCTCTTCATCATCATGAGATTCATAGGCTCATCATCTACAATCAGCAGAAGGACGTCATTCGTTGCATCAAGGGCATTCCTCACAGCCTTTAATAAAACCTCCGGCATACAAGGCTTTAGAATGAATTGCACCGCCTCCAGCTTGGCCGCCTTGGACAAATTGGAGGGAGAATTAGAAGCCGTCAGAAATATAACCTTTGTACCGGCAATTTCCGGGCACGATCGTATAACCCTCAGCACATCCAGTCCGTTCATGTCAGGCATTTCCACATCCAAAAGCACCAGATCAAACCGGATCTTCTGTAGAATCTCGATGCCTTCCGTACCGGAATTTACTGTCTCTACCTCATACCCTGCCTTTTGAAGAATGAATTTCGAAAGCCTTAGATTCATTTCTTCATCGTCTATTATGAGAATCCGTTCCATAATAAAACTCCTAGTTTCCCGTTTCGCTACCCCATCTATAAAACGTCATAAACCAATGTATTTCAATAAGCAAAATCTCTATTTCAAAGCCTGTATCAGCCGCTCCTGCAGCTCTGTGCAGGCCTTGACAAAGCCATCGTGCTCCTGCTTTATGGTCTTGATGTCCCCGGACTTGGCGGCCATTTCCAGGTCCTTGGCCATTTCGGATACCTCTGTAGCCCCTATAATCCTGGCAGTGCTCTTGGCGGAATGGGCCTGAATCCCATAATTCTTCCAGTCCTCTCTTTCGAAAAGCCCCTGCATGGCCTGGGATCTGTCTTCTGTCATATAGGCACTCAAAAGCTCATGATAGAACTCCTTATTATGATCGCAATACAGCAATGCATTCTCGGTATCCAGGAAGTCTAACCGGCTAAACCATTCCTCTTCTTCCCCGCCCTCAATATCTGATTTCTTCGCAGACTTTTTCTCGGCAGGCATGGACGCTTTATCTGAGGACGTATCCTTTCTGATATCGTTTTTACCCCTCTTAGACGAATTCTCTACCCAGGAAATCAAAGCAGGATCCACATATTTGGCTATCATTCCGATTAGCTCATCCTCTACGACAGGCTTGGACAGGTAATCCTGAAATCCCAGTCTCAAATACTCTTCCCTGGCTCCGATAATGGCATTTGCTGTCATCATTATAACTGGTGTTTCCAAATTTTTCGAGTCCTTCAATGTCCTCATTTTCCAATAAGTCTCCACACCATCCATTTCAGGCATCATGTGATCCAGGAAAATGATATGATATTTCTCCTCCACCACCTTTTTCAGGCACTCTTCCCCGCTCCTGACCATATCAATCCGGGCAAGCGAGTGCTTTAGGAATCCCGCAACCACCTTGAGATTGAGTGCGACATCATCCACTACCAAAAGCTTTAGTGAAGGAGCTATCAGACATCTCTTCCCCAGGGAAAAGGTCTCCTTGCGCCCCATCTGTATAGGATCCACTTCACCCACCTTCTCAACATTTTTTATCCGCTGGGGCACAGTCACTGTGAAGGTGGACCCATTTCCATAAGCACTCTCTACCGAGATTGTACCAAACATTAGCTCCACCAGCTGGGCTGTTATCCTAAGTCCCAGACCGGAGCCTTCAATATTCTTATTCTTCTCTACGTCAACCCTGCGGAATTCCTTGAATATCTTTTCCTGATCCTCTTCATGAATGCCAATGCCGGTATCCGATACTGACACGATGAGGGAAAGTATATCCTGACCTTCCCTCTCTTCCCTTCTGCCGCTTACCGTAAAGGTCACTCCGCCCTCCTGGGTATATTTGATAGCATTATTCAGGAGATTCACTATAATCTGGCGGATTCTGACCTCATCCCCCAGGAGTACGGAGGGAAGATCCGGACTGACCTTCGTTTTCAGATATAGTCCCTTATCCTTTGCCCTGAGGGCCACCATATGGTAGCAGTCATTGACAACAGACCTCAAACGGTAGGGCGCCGTATTTATCTCCATCTTTCCCGATTCGATCTTGGAAATGTCCAGAATATCATTGATTAGAGATAAAAGCCCCTGTCCTGCGGAATAGATATTGGAGGCATAATCGTAGACATCCGGATTCCTGCTTTCCTTTAAGATCATGGAATTCATTCCCAGTATTCCATTAATGGGTGTACGGATTTCATGGGACATCCTGGCCAGAAACTCACTCTTGGCCCGATTGGCCTGCATCTCCCCTTCCTTGGCCTTCTCCACCTCATGCAGGGCAATCCGCAATTCCCCCAGGGTCTCCTGCAGCACCTGATAATCCATGGTTTCCAGAGAGAAAACCATAAAGAGGGAGGCGACAGACCCCGCAAAAAAGGTCATGAGATTGTAGTTGTCATGGACCTGAATAAAGGCTGCGCTCAAAGGAATGATCACGTAGAAGGCATTCATAATAAACTGCTGGCTGGTGAACCTTTTCCTGTACTTAAGCAGAACCACCCCGGCCTGTAGTACAAAAAAGAGAGAAATATAGTGGCTGAGCTGGAACATCGGGCCCTTGATGTATTCATGATTCCGAAAGGTAAATACAAGGTTTATCTGCGTATTAACTAAAATTACAATTCCATAGAAAAGAAAAACAGCATAGTCTATATGGCGGTGCAGCTTGCTATCTAGGCCGATACAGGAGAAGATAAAGAGCATTCCCAGATAAGAGGCCATGAATGCGCTTATCTGATATATTATTAAAAGAACAATATTTAGATAATCCGGAACACTCTGACTATAGCTAATGGTATAGGAAGTGGCAATATCCATAATGCCGGTTAAGGCAGAAACATATAGAAATATCCGGAAAATCCGATTATTTCTGGACGAAAAGCGATATGTCAGCAAATGAATGAGGAGTACTGACAAAACAACTATTAATCCGGCAATATCAAATGATATATTGTAAACTAGGTGATCCTGATACATTTCAGCCTCTTTTAGCCAGTCAATTCCAATCAGAAGATCCTGGCATGCTTCCCTTCACGTCCTCTCAAGTCGAGTAGGAAGAATGCCCCCCTCTCGATTAGGCCTCGCCCTGCATCCCAGTCCTAAAGGCCTTTGATGAAGAGATTCTTCCTTATCCCTCAAAAATGGAAGTCCATATCCACGGATTTTTCCTTGATACCCGCCTCTTCCCACCAGGTATCCGCTTCCTTTCCGTTATTAGCCCCCGCACTCTTGAATAGTTTATTGATTATGGCGTTATTCCCTAATTTAATCTCTTCAAGAACCAACTCCCTCAGCTTTCCCGACAGCGACTGCCCTGTCAGCATTGCCTTGTTGGCCTCTCCCCGGATTCTCTCCGCCATATTATCCGATATTTCCCCAAAGGAGAGTACTGTGAGCAGGGATACCTTTAGAAACTCCATCTCCCCCGTCAAAGGGCACTCCACCGGCTCATTAATCACATTCTCTGACAGATTCGGGCAGTGATCCGCAATAAAATAATCCTTCCACTGCTCATAGGGACATTCGCGGAAATCCCTGCGCTTTGGCATTTTGTAACGATCAAAGATTTTGTCCTTGGCATTGACGTAAATATTACTTAACCCACTATGGGGAATATAATTTGAACGCCTCTCCTCGTTCATAAAGTCCTCCTATCCAATAAGAAAACTAAACTCTGCCTATGAAATTGTCAAAAAGATACTTCTAATCCGCTCCGGTACCCGTGTCCTCTGCCACCTGTCTCACCGTCACGGTCTGATAGGGAATCACCACGCCCGCCTCCCGGAAGCGCTGTAGAAGAGACCGCCTTATCCTACTGCAGACCTGGAAGTTCTCATCCAGGGTCCTAGTCCAAATGGTGGTCTTTAGAACAACCCCATTCTCAGTCATCCGATTTACCAGAATAGAAATCCTGTCCTTCCGGATACAGCAGGGCTCCTCCAGGCAGATCTGCCGGAAAATCTCAATCGCCCTATCTATATCTGACTCATAGGAAATCTCCACCTCCAGGAAATTACCGACATCTGCCTCATAATTAGTATTAATAATAACACTGGAGTCCATAATGCTATTGGGTACAATGCAGCTCTGTCCGTCATACTGCCTTATGACGGTATGCCTAATGGTGATGTCGGTAATAATCCCCTCCGCCACTATACTGCTGCCATTCATAACCCGGACCTTTTGATCCACCTCAAAAGGCTTGGATATGGATACCGAAAAACCGCTGATGACATTTCCCAGAGTTTGCTGCGCCGCAAAAGTTACAATTGCAATAATCAAGCTACCGCTTTGAAAGATAGTCTTACTAATGTCCTTAGTCATCTCGAACTGGGACAGACAGGCGTAGCCGCTTATTACCACAATTACAGCCGTCATAATGCTCCGGAAAAACTTCAGGTGAAGATTGTTCTTTCTGCGCAGAATCAGATTGTCAAATACCTTGTGGCTAATAATAATTAAGATGACACAGGTCGCCAGAAAGGACAAAATAATTAAAAAATCAATCATAACTATTTCCTCTGGTGACAATATTTCCGGTTATCTCGAAAAAAGCCCTTCTATAAACCCTTGAAAACCAATATTCTCTCCCTGGGATTCTCCCCGGAAAATAGATCGCGGCAGTTAATTTCCTCCTGTGCCTGAAATCCCTGCTCTGAAAAGAGATAGGAGAGATATTCGTCGGAGGGATAATAAAAAAAGAGAAATACTTCCCTCTCCCTTTCCCTAAGCGATTCCTGAATACGCTTCACGGCCCTTTTCAAAATCTCCACGGAAAAGGGATTGAAAAAGAAAAATCGATCCACATCCTCCGGTACCCGGAATTCCTCCGCCCTGGCCAGCAGAAATTCCGTTCTGCCTGCGGCAGCCGCCGTCTCCCTGTTCCTCAATGCCCTCTCCAGCAGCCTTTCATCATACTCTATTCCCAGAGTCCTGCATCTGGTCTGGTAGGAAAGGAAAAAGCTGACCCTGCCTTTTCCGCAGCCGTAATCCAAAAGCCGGTTCCTCTTGCCAATGAATTCATGTGAGGAAAGCCGCTCCAGCACACAGTAGGGCGTCGGTTCGTAAGGATAGCAAAATTGGCCTGCCCGGGAATCATCCCTTCCGGATGTTCGGATCCTCAAAAGTCGATCCCATTCGATTTCTTTCTGAAACATATCTTAATATTACCACATTCATGGAAAAGCGTAAATCCAAAATCAAAGAGACTGTTATTTAATTCACAAAAATAACCAAAAATGGCCTATTTAATTTTTATGTTCTGTATAGAATTCTTTACTTATAAGCCTTCAAGGAGTAAAATATGCCCATAGATTTGCCTTATTTTTCTGTGTTTTTCTAAATTCCAACCCTATACTTTGATTCCCTAAGGAGGTTGATAATGGAAGAAAGACAATTGTCAGAGGAGTTCCTTCTGACTAAGGATAATTTCCCCATTATTAAGCAGATGGCAAGCGTTATGCCCGGCGGTTTCTTCTTTTATAAAGAAGATGAGGAAAGAGAGATCCTATATGTAAACCATGTGGTTCTGTCTATTTTTGGCTGTGAAACCGAGGAGGAATTCAAGGAACTCACCGGCAATACCTTTGAAGGTATGGTTCATCCCGAGGATTTTCGCAAAGTCCAGGATTCCATCGATAAGCAGATAGCAAGCAGCGATAAGAACCTGGACCATGTCCAATACCGAATTACCCGTAAGGACGGAAAAATCCGGTGGGTGGATGATTACGGCCGCTTTAGCCATTCCGATGATTTCGGGGATATTTACTACGTCTTCATCAGTGACATTACGGAAAAGCATGAGGCCATCCGGCTGGAACGTGAGCTTCGGGCAAATGAAGCCAAGAATGCATTTCTTTTTAATATTTCCCATGATATCCGCACACCCATGAACTCCATCATAGGATTTACCAGACTGGCAATGGAGCATATTGACAAAAAGGATGTTTTGATGGACTACCTGAAAAAGGTAGATGCTTCCAGTTCCCATATGCTGGGGCTTATCGATGACATTCTGGAAATGAGCGTCATTGATTCCGGCCAGATAGAGCTCCACCCCACCACCTGCGGTCTCAGGGAAGAGATTTTGACCGTTGTGAATTTGCTGGAGCTGGAGGCGAAGAAACGGTCACAAACCATTGAAATGGATGTACCGGAGCAGCAGATTGAGGTCGACGCCCTCCGTTTCCGCCGTATTCTTTCGAATCTTTTGGGAAATGCCCTGAAGTTTTCCCCCGATGGAGGAAAGGTAAGTATTTCCGCCCGCTGCCTTACCATGACAGACAATGGCTACGGCCGCTATGAAATCCAGGTCAAGGATAACGGCATCGGTATGTCAAAGAATTTCCAGCAAAGGATATTCGATGCCTTTGAAAGGGAGGAAACCAGCACACAGAGCGGCATTACCGGGACCGGCATCGGGCTTACCATTGTCAAGGGTATCCTGGACGCCATGGGCGGCTCCATTTCCGTTGAAAGCAAGAAAAACCAGGGATCCACCTTTACTATCCAGATTCCGGTAAAGGTAGTTGACAATGAGAGGGCCCAGCTACTCCTAAAGCCCAGGATCAACAGGGAAGCCAATAAGAACCGGCGGATTCTGCTGGTGGATGATGTTGGCCTGAACCGAAAGCTGGCCCAGCTCATATTAATGGATTCCGGCTTCCAGGTGGACTCTGCCTGTGACGGTTCCCAGGCTGTGGATGCCGTAGCAAGTCACCCCGTGGGCTATTATGACCTGGTCCTAATGGACATCCAAATGCCTGTCATGGACGGTTATGAAGCCTCCATGGCCATTCGGGCCCTGCATAGAAAGGATACGGAGAATCTGCCTATACTTGCCCTAAGCGCCAATAATATGGAGGAGGACCGCAGGAGATCCATTGAAAGCGGAATGAACCGCCATATTCAGAAACCCTTTGACTCCAGAAAGCTGGTGGCTATTATACAGTCCTATCTGGACGGCCATCCGGAGGATACAGAGAATCTATAATAAAGCAAAACCTCACTGTTCCGGCGGTCAGTT
>JAILCB010000107.1 GCA_024680595.1 Lachnospiraceae bacterium
TCCACAGGAGATTCCCCATCTTCTTTTTCATATACTATTACTGTGAACTCCGTCATATTTCTCCTCTGATATTAGTATATGGTATATATGCCATATTGTCAATGATACATTATTTCATCTATATCTGTTCATTCTCTTTTGGATTGCCATATTGAAGCCTCTTATTTATTAGTTTTTAAAAGGTGCAGCTTGGGTGCAAGTATTATTGCTATCATTAGCAAAAGCCTTTGTTTTATTATATTTCTAGATATCGGTTGGTAGAGTGCCGTGGCAGATGAATAAAATTCTAACCAAACCTGAAAACCTCCACAAATTGTCGTGTTTTTGCTCTATTCTGCGCACTTTAAATCTCTAGTTCAGCCACTTAAATTACGAGTAATCCTATAATTTCGACATATATTCATTCTTTTTTCTTTCATATTCTTCTTTAGAAATAACATCACTATCATATAATTTTTTTAATTTCAATAATAAATCCATTGTTTCATTCTTTTCTCGCGTGCTTACTTCCTCTGACAAAGGATTATGTACAATTCTTTCTAAGGCTTTGTACATTCCATTAATTGTCCCCCACGCATGTCTTACATTATTTTGATCAATTATCCGCGCATGACGTGTTATCATATTTTGCTCTGACTGCTCCCGACGACTAAAGTCGCGGGGTTCCAAAAACAGACTTGGTATCACTTAAGATTCTTATATACAAAGAAGCTTTGAATCCTAAAAGGATTTAGGGCTTCTTTTTATATATAAGCGTACTGTCCGATATAACCAACTGCTCTTATATGGAGTTTTCAGACAACATCCTAACAGATGATTAACGTCTGCGGATCCAGTCGAACCCGTTTATTATATTTGTAGTTACGATGCTATCCTGATATATTTAAGGCCAAATGATGATGGATAGCAGATGCCATCATTCTGCATTTTAAGAATCAAATCATTATGGTTTTTAAGAAAAATATTAAAAGTATCATTACATTTATCTTTATTAGCATATTCAAGAGATACGTCACTATTCATTAGAAGAAATGACGAATACAAATCTCTTTGTACACAGTTGCCATCTACCCAGGTATGTCTCATGGATAAGCGTTTTTTTATATAAGCATCAGATACATGATTATATTGACTAGCTCTAAATGTCTTTGTTTTGACTTTGTGAAGTTCAATGCCTTCATATCCAAGCTTTCTCTCAATGATGCTTATCAACTTCGCCGGGGCATGGTTTTTAATAGAATTTCCAAAACGCCCTTTACGATTAGCTTTACCAGACTTACTATAAGTTGTTTCTTTTGTTCTATGTTGCAGACCTCTAAAACTCATAGACTCTACATAGATATCATCTCCATGAGAGATTATTTCATTTGCCAGGGCTTCGTGGCCATCTTTTAACGAAGCTGCCTGTTTACGTTCTAAAGACCGTTTCTTTGCAGCTAAAAATTTATAATGATTTGATATAAACCAGTGAAGTTTAACTCCTTGCTTAACTGTGCCGTCAGGGTTATAATTACCAGGATTTGTAGCATGTCTTGATCTGTCCAAAGCTCTCTGAATCCGGTTAAGCTCCTTTGAGTAATTCTTTACATTAGTGCCCAATTCTTTAAGAATAACCCCGTCTGGGTGAGATACTGCTACAGTTGATGTGCCTATATCTATCCCGACACGTCCGGTTCCTATATGCGCGTTTTGTTTTGAAGGCGGCTCGCCATCGAAAATAAATTGTACATAATAGTGCCAACGACTACCTACCTGCATACGTTTAATACGGTTATAGCAAAGTTTATGATTCATGCAGGCTTTCGTATATTCGTATTCCTTAAAAGCTGGACTGCCAGATATGCCATGTTTAGGCATTTGAACCTGAATAGAAAGCTTGTTCCATTCAATGCAACCATCCTTATATCTAATACCTGAAGCGTTTGACTTGCCTTCCATAGATAAGAAGTCATTATGTTTGTGAAAGTGTAAGCGCTTTCCATTACCATAGAGAACCTTCTCTACAGACTGCCATACCTGCGAAGCTATCTTTTGAGCAGTACAGGAATCAATATGTTTCTTGTATCTGTGCTGCTGTATCTTAATAAAGCTATGAAATTGATATTCTGATAGTCCATAGCTCGTTCTGATAACCTTAAGCTCGTTATTAATACGAGCAATTTCTTTTTTCGAAGCATCAGCGACTTTAAGTTTTTGTCTTTCAGACAAAAGTTCCTGGTATACAGGATCTCGTTTCATAAGTCGTAGTTGCTTACTAGCATGGGCAGTTATAACATTTGAGATTTTATAACCATAGTAGAAACGCTTATTTAATACCGCTTCATCATATTTAGTTGTATTAAGTTTAAGCGTTAGTGCAAAACTCATTTGTTCTTCTGATCCTCAATATACTTAATTATAGTGTCTTCATTTATATGTCCGACTGTGCAGCAGAAATAACTTCTTGTCCAAAGGGACGGGATTCTTGATTTGAGCCAGGGAAATTCTTCTCTAAGTATCTTAGAAGAGTACCCCTTAAACTCTCTGATGATTTCATGAGTATGAAGTCTTGGATCCATGTCTATAAACATATGTACATGGTCTGGCATAATCTCAAGAGCCTTAATTTCTATTTCATAGCGTCCGGCTACTTCATAGAGAAGTTCTTTAAGTCGAATGTCAACCCCATCTATAAGAACTTTACGTCTGTACTTAGGGCAAAATATAATATGATACTGATTTTTATATACGATACCTTTCTTATGTTTATAATCGTCTGCCATAATAAAAATCTCCTATCTTGATATAATTTATCTTATCACAAGTATTAGATAAATTCAAGCTATCTAATATATAAACACAAAAAAAGCCATTCATCCCCATGTCTAAAGACAGGGGCTTTCTGGCAAAATGTTGTAATTCAAACCAAGGATAATTCATTAAATCTCCTCATACACGTCTTCAAAATCAAAGTTTGATACATGCTTAGTTATCTTTGTGATTTTTCTTCTACATTGTTTTGTCTCATAAAAGGAAAATCTTCCCGGAGTTTTCTCCTCAACAGTAGTAATCTTCTCTCCCAATTCTGTCTTTTTGGCCTCAACCACACCAACATGCTTTCCCTCTACAAAAAGAGCATAATCCACTTAAGGGTGCAAGTAAGGTGCAGATTCATGATTAAAACAGCTCTCAATGATAGCTATTTAGGTTTTTTCGTCTCTCGGTTGGTAGAGTGCCGTGGCAGATGACCCATGATGTCTTAATTAAGACATCTTACCTTTTTTCACTACCATCTTTAGGTTTAAGTCCCTGTCTAATAAGAGTATGTCACCCTGCATGCCTTCTCTAATATGTCCGATTCTTCCAAGAAGTCCAAGCCTCTTCGCCGGATTCACCGTAGCCGCCGCCACCGCAATCTCCAGGGGAACCCCCATCTCCTTCACTACTGTCACGAGGCAGTCAAAGAGGGTGGACACAGAGCCCGCAATTGCTTCCTTTCGTTTTAGGAGGGCTTTCTTTCCTTTCACTATGACCGCCTGACCGCCCAGGGTATATTCTCCGTCTCCCAGTCCGGTGGCCCTCATACTATCACTGATTAGAATGATTCGGCCGGGTCCCAGCATACGGAAGCTAGAGCGGACTGTGGCCGGATGGACATGGATTCCGTCACAGATTAGCTCTGCCATGACATTTTCACAGTCGGCCGCGGCTCCAATGATGCCGGGTTCCCGGCTTTGAAAAGGCCGCATGGCATTATAGAGATGGGTCACGTGGCGTGCCCCATTCCTAAAGGCTGCCATAGCCTCTTCATAGCTTGCATCCGAGTGGGCCAGGGACACTATGACATCACGGGATATCCGGTCAATGAAGTCTAGAGCTCCTTTCTTTTCCGGCGCAAGTCCCATAATCTTCACCAGTCCCCGGGCAGCCTCCATAAAGGAGCGAAATAGGCCCAAATCACAATCCCGAATAAATCTCCCGTCCTGGGCCCCCTGCTTTTCCCTGCTAATGAAAGGACCCTCCATATTAATGCCGACAAGTTCTGCCCCGGCAGAGGGGCGGGTGTCATCTCCATAGAAAGAATTAGGATCGTCTGCCTTGTCCTGTCCCAATTGTCCGGCCTTTGTAAACGTTGGGTCATTTAAGAATCCTACCCTTTTAGGCGAATCCTCCTTTTGGGATTCTCTGACATATCCCCCCATCTGCCAGTCCCTATAATCTGCCAGGGTCTTCAGAATTGAAAGGAGCTTTTCCTCTGGAAATGTCATGGTGGCCGCCATCATGGATGTCACCCCATGTGCCAATTCAAACTCTGCTATTCTTTGGACGGCTTCCCTGCTTTCATCACAAAAGTCAAAACCCGCAGCCCCGTGGAGGTGAATATCAATGAGGCCCGGAATGGCATAGCAGCATCTGCCGTCAATAATATAAGGATTCTCCCGGCCCTTACCGGATGCATTCCCTTCATCAGCATAGCTTTTCACGCCGTCTATCCGAAGGTTTTTTTCCTGACCATTGCCGAATGCCTTCCCTGAGTCATCATAGCTTTTCCCGCCCTCTATCTGATTGATTTTCTCCTGACCCTTATCAAAGGTCCGGTATGATTTGTCACAGCCATTTCCTGCATCTGTCTGCAGCCTCCTTGCATAAGGAAAGGCGGGTATCTTATCCGGCCTCCCATATACTATTCTCTCTATGCTTTCACCTTTCAGAAAGATACTTCCTCTTCGAAAGCAAAATTCCCCTTCCTTTCCATCAGAGAAAATCTCTACATTCCGGATTTCTATCATCCCTCAAACCCTAATCCTTTTCCTAGCATGCAGCCCCTTATCGGGATAATATTATGTAAACTAACTTCATGTTCTGCTTTCAATCTGAAAAAAGCTTTCCTGACTAGCCTGACATTCAAAATCAAGTTCTTACTGTCCTGTTTTCAATTTCAAACCCCTTCCCAGACTATACTGTCAATTATGATACAATTACTGGTGTATTGTTCTCAATCCTCCAAACCCTTTCGCTTTCCGTTCGGGATAAGATCTATGAAGTTCTCTTCTCCATCCTCCAGATCCTTTCGCTTTCTGTTCAGGATAAGACCTATGAAGTTCTCTTCTCTATCCCCCAAACCCTTCCACTTTCCAGCTGAAATAAGACCTGTGAAGACCTCTTCTCAATCCGATACATCCACGTCCGGCACGATCTTGATACTGTAGTCCGGATAATGCTCCTGCAGCTCCCCATATAATATTTCCAAGGCTTCCTTAGGGGGAATATCAAAGCTCATGACCACATCAAATCTCATCTCTTTCTTTTCAATATCCGCATAGAAGCCATGGCACTGCAGGGCCCATTCGTGGTCCATTACCCGCTGCCTCACATCATTCTGCAGCCGTGCAGCCTCATTGTCCCCGGTATTATAGGCATAGACTCCAACCGCTACAAGCAAAATCCCGGTTTCCTTATATATTTTTGACTCCATCCTCCGGGTCAATCTGTCAACTTCCTCCACAGTCATAGTATCCGGCAGCTCCAGGTGAATAGAAGCCAGATTCTTGTCCGGCCCGTAATTATGGATGAAGAGATCGTAGGCCCCCCTAATCTCCGGTTCCTCATTTAGGAGCTTCTTTATTCTGGCGCTGGTCTCCTTGTCCGCCCGCATCCCCAGAATCTCATCCAGGGTTTCCATCATCATCTCAATTCCTGACTTAATGATTATGATAGATATAATCACACCCACATAAGCCTCTAGGGATACCCCGGTGGTTAGAAAGATGATAGCGGATGCCAGGACCGAGGCAGAAAGGATGGCGTCGAAAGTAGCATCAGACCCGGAGGCCACCAGGGATCCGGAATTGACCTCCTCTCCCTTAGCCTTCACATATCTTCCCAGGACCAATTTGACAACTATGGCCACCCCGATAATTATGAGAGAAACCATACTATAGTCCGCCTTCTCGGGATAGATAATCTTTTTCACCGACTCTACGGCAGAAGTGATACCTGCATATAGTATAATTCCTGATACGACCATGGCGCTCAGATATTCAATTCTCCCATATCCCATGGGGTGCTTCCTGTCCGGCAGCTTACCCGCCAGCTTGGTTCCCACTATGGTAATAATGGAGGACAGGGCATCCGACAGATTATTCACCGCATCCAGAATTACGGCAATAGAATTAGACAAAAATCCTATCGTTGCCTTGAAAGCAACCAGGAAGAGATTCGTAATAATTCCGATGACACTGGTCCTGATAATTACCCTATCCCTGCTGTCCTCTGTCTTTGACATAGCACCGTTTCCCATGACTAAAACCTCCATTCCTCCTATAAAAAACAACTACAAAACATTTATTGCCTAGATTAAAAATCCTCTATGATAGCCCCCGCCTCGTGTCCCCCGTAAGCAGGCGTCCCTTAGGCCTTGAACCTCATATCCTCTGCATATCAGAAAACCCGATTACTTCAACGAAGGGCACGTTCATAATAGGCCGCGAACCTCATATCCTCTGCATATCAGAAAACCGGCGGTTTTCATCTCACCGCCGGTTCCATTTCCAATTATAATTCCTATCTATATAAAATACAATGGCACTAATCGTTTTATAACTCTGCTTTCTCCTCCGGCTTGATCTGATCCAGATGGACATCCAGCTGATTGTAGGGAATCACAATACCCATGCTGTCAAACTTCAGTTTGACCGTCTCATTCACATGCCAAAGGGTCTTCCAATAATCCTTGGAGGTAATCCAGGCTCGTCCTCCCAGCACCACCGAGCTGTCTCCCAGCTCCCTCACAAATACTGTGGGTTCCATGCCGGATACCAGAGCCTCCTCCGATTTCAGAATAGAAAGGAGGGTGTTCTTGGCCAAAAGCAGATCCGATTCATAGCTAATCCCAATACTATAGTCCAATTGCCGGTTAGGCAGCCTGTTTACATTTGTCAGAGACGAATTACAGAGGGCGCCATTGGGAATCAGGACCAGCTTGTTATCAATGGTATGCAAGGTGGTATGGAATATCTGGATTTCCGTTACAAACCCCTCATGTCCGTGGGTATCTTCAATAATATAATCTCCTACCTTGAAGGGCCTGATAATAAGGATAAGTACTCCTCCTGCAAAGTTGGAAAGACTGCCCTGAATAGCAAGACCAATGGCCAGTCCTGCAGAACCCAGTATGGCTACGATGGAAGTGGCATCCACTCCAAAGCTGGAAGATATCAGCATGACCAGTATGACATATAGGGCAACCCTGACACATCCGGTGAGGAATGTAGCCGCTCCTTTATCCGCATTGACTTTAATTAGGGACTTCATTATCAGCTTGGACAAGAACTTGATTAGCTTCCTGCCCACAATGAAAACAATAGCTGCAAATAGTACCCGAAATCCCAGATTCATAGCCTTTTCCGGCAGGGAAGCCAGAAAGGACTCCCAAACGGAAGGATTCAAAGTCTCCTTTAAGTTATCAATGTCCGCCAGCTGATTTATGGTCTCAGCAAACTCAATCTCCCCGCCCGAAACAGTAGGCAATACACTTTCCATAGGCAATTCCATTCCTTTCTAATATAACCAAATACCTATTCCATCGATGAAACGGCAGTACCGCTCCGCCCCAGCTTCCTTTCTGAAAACATCCGGGATCCATCCCCTGACTTCAGGCAGCACCGCTCCGCCCCCGCTTCCTTTCTGAAAGCATTCGGGATCCATCCCCTGACTTCAGGCAGCACAGTTCAGAACCCCAGCTTCCTTTCTGAAAGCATCCGGGATCCATCCCCCCTTAAAGCAGGGCAGTGCCGTCCCAGCTTCATTCAAAACGGCAGGGACAAGTCCCCTCATTCCGCAATAAGATCATGGCTCCTGCACTTCAAAAATAGTGACAGCCAGCGGCGGCACCTTGATTCGGATAGAATCCTTTCTGCCGTCACACTCATCCTCCTGGGACTTCAGCACCCGGTGATTCCTGAAATCAAAGCCCCCGTATTTCTCCGCATCCGAATTAAAGATCTCCTTATATTTACCCTCAAAAGGCACGCCGATTTTGTAATTCTTTCTGGGAATATTCTCGAAATTGGCCACAACAAGGAGGGTTTCCTCTTTCTTATCCGTCTTCCTCAGGTAAACCAGAATATTCTCATTAGCGGATATGCAATTAATCCACTCAAATCCCTCATCCTTATGGGCAAAACGGTGCAGGGCCGGCCTCTCCTTATATAGGCTAATGATATCCTTAACCATATCATGGAACTGTTTATTCTCTTCCTTCTCCAGAAGTTTCAGATTCAGAGGCCGGAGCGCATCCCATTCCTCTTCCTCACCCATGTCCAGTCCCATGGTAAGCAGCTTCTTGCCGGGATGGGTCATGAAATAGCAAAAACCGGCCTTGGCATTGGAAAGCCTGATTTCCTCATCCCCGGGCATCCGGCCCACAAAGCTGCCCTGCCCCTTGGTAAAAGCATCATGAGTAAGGGGCAGAAAGAACCGTTCTGCATAGGAGTAAACAATAGAGAAGCAAAGCTCCCCATAGTGATGGGTGCGGTAGAGGGGATCATAGGCCATATAGTCCAGGAAATCCTTTCTCCAGCTGGTATTCCACTTATAATCAAAGCCCAGTCCGCCGCTTTCCGTATCATCCGTGACCTGGGGCCAGGCCGAAGTCTCCTCCGCAATACACAGGGCCCCCTTCTTTAGGGCGTGAACCGCATCCGTCAGCTCCTTACAGAAAACAATTCCGTCCAGATTCTCCTTCCCCCCGTATATATTAGGAGTATAATCCCCTTCATTCCTGCCATAGTCCAGATAGAGAAGGCTGGACAGGTACTCCGCCCGGATACCATCGGCGTGATAGATAGAAATCCAGAATAAGGCATTGGCTATCAGATAGTTACGCACCTCCGGACGGGAGAAGTCAAAGGTCAGCGTTCCCCACTCCGGATGGAAGCTGCGCCTGGAATCGGCACTCTCATAGACACAGGAACCGTCAAAGCGCATCAATCCTTCAGGGGCACAGGGGAAGTGGGCCGGGGACCAGTCCAGAATCACTCCAATCCCCTTCTCATGCATATAATTCATGAAATAGGCGAAGTCGGCAGGACTCCCATATCGGCTCGTAGGCGCATAGTATCCCAGAGTCTGATAGCCCAGGGTCTCATCGGATGGGTGCTCCATCACAGGCATGAGCTCAATATGGGTATAGCCCGTATCCTTCACATATTTGGCAATGCGGGGAGCCATCTCCCTATAATTAGAAAGGCTTCCGTCCTCTCCCTTTTCAGAGAATGCCCCCAGATACAGCTCATAGACCGCCATAGGGGCTTCTTCCGTAGAGTTAGCGGCTCTTTCTGTCAGCCAATCCTCATCCGTCCAGGAGAAAGCAGAAATGTCACTAACCATTGATGCCGTTCCGGGCCGATTCTCCGCACAGAATCCAAAGGGATCCGCCTTTAGCTGTACGGTACCGTTGCCGCCCTTAATTTCATATTTATAGAGATCCCCTTCCTTGACTCCGGGAATAAAGAGTTCAAAGACCCCGGAATCTCCAAGCAGCTCCATTTCGTGGACCCGGCCATCCCAGCCATTGAAATCTCCAACCACACTGACCCGCATGGCCTCCGGAGCCCAGACAGCGAAATGAACTCCCTTGGTTTCATCCTGCTCCATGACATGAGCCCCCAAATACTCCCAGGCCTTGTAGAGGATACCGTTCTTCAGCTTTTTCAGGGCCCGATCGGGAATAATCTGGGGAAAAGCGTAGGGATCCTCCAGAATCTCCTCCGTCCCGTCCTCATTCTCCACCTTAAATCTATAATGGAAAGGATACTTTTTCCGAACCAGTACTGCATAATGCCCTGACTCCTCGGCTAGCTCCATAGGAACCGGCTTAGCCGTCTTCCCCGTCAGCACGGAGACACTCTTAGCAAAGGGCAGGAAAGCCTGAATTAAGGTCTGACTTCCCGCTCCATGCGGCCCCAGAATCTTCTTTGGATGCTCCTCCTCCGAATAGGTAATAGCCTCCATTTCACCCCAGTCCATCAGATTATACAGTTTCTTATTCATCCCCTTCAGCTCCTTTCTAATTTCGTCAATATTACCAGAATCTGTACTAAAGCCGGCAAAAATATCTGTCCCTTCCCCCTTCTACAAAGGCCGGGGAAGGAGACCGCTTTTTCCTAACTTTTACAATATGAAAGAAACAGCAGTCCGCCCTTCAAAAAACTTAGAATTTGTGAATAAAGAGCCCGCTCCTAAGCTTTGGCTCAAACCAGGTGGATTTGGGCGGCATGAGAAGTCCCTGATCCGCAACGGCAAACATATCCTCTATATCCGTGGGATATAGGGAGAAGGCCGCCTCATATTCCCTGGAATTCACCCTTCTCTCCAATGCATTCATGCCCTGGGCCCCTCCCACATAGGCAATCCGCTTATCCGTCCTCAAGTCCTCAATATTCAGGATAGGGGCCAGAATCTCATTCTGCAATATAGAAACATCCAGAGACTCCACCGGATTATCGATTAGGACCTCATTCTTGGCTGTCAGATGATACCAGCAACCGCTTAAATACATACCGAAATGATGCTTTTCCTGAGGCCGGAAGTGCTTCCTTCCTATTTTCTCTATGGAAAACTTCTTTCTAACCCGGTCCAGAAAGCGATCCTCGGAAAGCCCGTTCAAATCCTTGACAATCCGGTTATAGTCCATAATCACCAGCTCGTCATGGGGAAAGAGAACAGAAAGGAAAAAGTCCCTGGTATCCTCTCCTAATTTTGCCCCCGTCTCCTTCCTATGCCTCTCCGAAACCCTGGCGGCAGCGGCGCAGCGGTGATGGCCGTCGCAAATATAGAGCGAATGCATTCCCTCAAAGATACTCTCAATCCGCCGGATATCCCTGCCCAATGTCACCGCCCATACTCGATGAGAAACACCGTCCGAGCCCTTGAAATCATAGAGAGGGGCGTTCTGCTTTTGCATGTCCATAATTTCCTTTAGCTCTGCATTGGCCCTATAGGCCAGGAAGATAGGGCCTGTCTGGGCCTGGCAGGTCTCGATATGGCGAATTCGGTCAAGCTCCTTCTCACTTTCCGTATTCTCATGGCGGCGAATGAGGCCGCTCTCATAGTCCTGAACCGCGGCACAGGCCACAATACCTGTCTGGGTATGCCCGTCCTTACCTAATTCATAGAGATAGTACATAGGCTTTTCATCCGTCACAAAGCTGCCATCCTCTATCATGCCCGTCAGAAGCTCCGCCGCCTTCTCGTAGGTCTTGTCCTCGTAGAGACCTACAGTACGCGGAAAATTGGTCTCCGGTCTGTCAATACGCAAAAAAGACAGAGGCGAATTCTTCACTTCTGCTTCTGCTTCCTGTCTCGTATATACATCATACGGCAAAGCCGCAATTGCCTGCGCCAGATCCTCTCTGGGTCTGACGCAGGGAAAAGGTCTGATATCAGCCATTTGTTCCCCCTTAAAGTCTATCCTGCAAATATCCGTGAATTTTCCAATATAATTAAGAAAAGATATTTGCAAATTTCATGCCCTGCGCCCCGCAGAGCCTTTATCCCGGCAGGATAACCCCACACAGAGCTAAAGCTATTCCGCTTCTGTCCGACAAGCCCCCTATCTTCAGGAGCAGGGCCCTCGTCTTAAACCAATCGAGTAGGAGTAGGCTCCCCTACTCGATTCCGGCTTCACCCATCATCTCAGACCCTTCGGGCCTTCGATGATGGGCGGCCTACACAAAACAGCCACCATTATAATATAGTTCAAAATGAGGGTCAAATCCGGTCTAGTCACCGCCCGGCAGCTGAAGATCCTGATTCTCCGCAAATCTAATATTATAGGAAAGTCTCATCAGGCTCTCTGACAGATGAACGCTCTCCACCACCACGTCCTCCGGTACCTCCAGATCCACATGGGAAAAATTCCAGATTGCCTTGACACCGCACTCTACCACCACCCGGGCCGCATTCACCGCCGCCCCCTTGGGAATAGCGATAATGGCAATATCAATATTATGCTCCTCTATAAACTTCTTCATCCTTTCCATGGGCATTATATGAATGCCCCGGATTTCCCCTCCGATTCGCTCCTCCGAAATATCGAAAATTCCCCGAATGAAGAACCCCCGTTTTTCGAAGTTTACATAACCTGCCAGAGCCCGGCCCAGATTCCCCGCTCCAATCAATATTAAATTATGACGGCGGTCAATTCCCAGAATCTTTCCTATTTCATCATAGAGATTAGCCACATTATAGCCGTATCCCTGCTGACCGAAACCGCCGAAATGATTCAAATCCTGCCGGATCTGGGAGGCCGTTACATGCATCATCACCGAGAGCTCTTTTGAGGAAATCTTCTCCACCCCCTCATCCTTTAGCTCCCCCAAATATCTGAAATAACGGGGCAATCTACGGATAACCGCCCGGGATATCTCCCCCCGGACGGATGCCGGTTTTCCTTGTCCATTGTCTCCATCTGCTCCAGAAGTCTGTTTCTTCGGATTTATTTCTCCCACTTTTACCTACTCACTTTCGAAATAAATCAATTTTTGCTACAAGGCTTTAGTATACTAGATTGTTAAGAATCAGTCAAACTTTTCAGACCCGAAAACAGACCTAAAATTCCCACCCTTTGCAGATGTGAAATCCCACAAAATGTGTTATTATACCACGAGTACAGTTTAGACGAATTATCCAATACAGAGCTGTAGGCAAATATTATCCTAAAAGAAATGAGAATTTTCTATGCTTTTGCAAGTCAATCATATTTCAATGTCCTTTTCCGGCAAAGACATATTAAAGGACTGTTCCTTTCATATGGAAGACCGGGAAAAACGGGCCCTCATCGGCATTAACGGTGCGGGCAAAAGTACTCTCCTGAAAATTATTGTAGGCCAACTGACTCCGGAGGATGGCAGTGTCACCTTTGCCTCGGGAGCCAGTTATGGATATCTCTCCCAGCAGGAGGCCGTGCGTTCCGACCGCACTATTTATGAGGAAATCCTGGCCGTTAAGCAGGATATCCTGGCTAAGGAGAACAGCATCCGCATACTGGAACAGGAAATGAAGCACCTGTCCGGAGAAGAACTGGATACCGCCATGAGGCGCTATTCCACCCTGACCCATGAGTTCGAGATGGGAAACGGCTATGCTG
>JAILCB010000132.1 GCA_024680595.1 Lachnospiraceae bacterium
AGGGAAAGTGGGAAATATTTGCAGTTTAGTAGGAAAGATGAGAATAAGACGGAGTCGGCGGATTCTATGGGATTATTTCAGGAAAAGATGAATTTGGCGGATTCCGGGGAAATGAATGGACAGGGGAATGTAGATTTGGGAAAGACTCTTCGAATATTGATTGTCAGTGATACCCATGGGAATCTGAAGTATTACAAGAAGGCCCTGGAACAGGCGTCACCCATTGATTTCCTAATTCACGCCGGGGACGTGGAGGGACAGGAGGACACCATTCAGGAGCTGGCGGCATGTCCCGCTGCCATTGTGTCCGGCAATAATGATTTCTTCTCTTCTCTGGAAAGGGAGGAGGAATTCACTATAGGGAAATACCATATTCTCTTGACACATGGTCATTATTACTATGTTTCCATGGGAGCGGAGCACCTGGCTGAGGAGGCGGTGGCACGGAATGTGGATATTGCCATTTACGGTCATACCCACAGGCCTTCTGTGGAGAGGATAGATGGGGTAACCCTTGTAAATCCCGGGAGTCTTACCTATCCCAGGCAGGAGGGCCGGCGGCCTTCCTTTATCCTCATGGAGATAGATCGGTTTGGAGAGGCCCATTTTACCATCGAATATTTGTAAAATATTTCTAAAATTTTTTCTTGACGAAATAGGGTTGTGCGGTTATAATGGTTATCGCTTGCAAATCGTAGGTAAGCAAATACCCACTCGAGTTTTCTCATGGTCAGAAGGGAGGGTTGGTGGGCTGGTATGTCAAATGTTATCGTAAAGGAAAACGAATCCCTTGACAGTGCTCTGCGCCGTTTTAAGAGAAATTGCGCAAAGGCTGGGATTCAGCAGGAGATCCGGAAGAGAGAGCATTATGAAAAGCCAAGCGTAAGGCGGAAGAAAAAGTCAGAAGCTGCTCGCAAACGGAAATATAACTAAGGCTATGATTGACCCCGGATTATTTTTGCCGGGGTCTATCTATATCTTTCGGAGTATTAAAAGGTTGAGGTTATGTGGAATATTTCAATATTAGGGACAGATATTTATCATCTGATATTTTGGTTTGTTCTATATAGCATGTTGGGATGGCTTTTGGAGAGCATATATAAGTCTGTATGTGTCAGGAAGCTGACCAACCGGGGATTTGCAAAGAGTCCCTTTTGCCCCATTTATGGTTTTGGTTTTGTAGGTGCATATTTCATTTTGCAGCCGGTATCGCAGAATACCATAACCTTATTTATTGGAGGAGTTATTATCGGCACTTCCTTTGAGTATTTTGTGGGTGAGCTGATGATAAAGATTTTTGGGGATTTCTGGTGGGATTACAGTAAGAAGCCCTTTAATTACAAGGGAATTATTTGTCTGGAAAGCACCTGCGCCTGGGGACTTTACGCCCTTTGTCTTTTTGGTTTTCTGCAGGAGTTTATTTCTGCTTTCAGTGACTATGTAGATCCCACATTTGGCAGATATTTCTGCGGCACAGCTATTATTATTTATTTGCTGGATTTCTCCGTGCAGTTTATGCGGGCCCTGAATATTAATCTTTCGGAACGGTTTCATAAGTTGCGGGAAAGTTATCATAATTTCCGCGAAAAGTTCTAAGGCTGTTATGGGGGGACTTGGTGACGAGATCTCGCGACTTCACAGTACGAGAATGAAGAAAATGGATTGGTTCATTCCTGGCGCGGCCATATTGGTCGCGCTTATTTGGTATTTTGTGCTGATTTTTGCCTCCGCTCCCGGCCGGGAAGTGGTGGTTACGGTGGACGGGGAGGTCTATGGAACCTATTCTTTGGATGAGGATAGGGAGATTCTCATTCCCGGGGCCCGGGGCATGAATAACCGGCTTCGGATTCAGGGGGGCAGGGCGGATATTATTGATGCGGATTGTCCGGACAAGCTCTGTGTCCACCAGAAGGCCATTAGCAGGACCGGGGAGACCCTGGTCTGCCTGCCAAATCGGGTGGTGGTTGAGGTGAAGGGGGAGGCGGAGTCGGAGTCGGGTGTTGACGCGGTGGCCCAGTGAGGCCGGTCGTGGAGGTTTTGGGTATAGTTAGACTTTCAAAATACGCCAGGGAGCTGTATTGGGAGACGGCCATCGCTTCGCGAGGCCGGTCATGTAGGTATTCCCAATGCGCCAGGGAGCTGCATAGGGAAACGGCCATCGCTTCGTGAGGGCCGGTCGTGCTTTGGTAAGGGCGGTGATTTTGCCGGAATGGGACAATTATGGAATAGCAGAAAAATTGCGCTTCTCTCGGTGATGACGGCTCTTGCCATGATTCTTTCCTATGTGGAGAGCTTGATTCCCGTATTCTTTGGGGTACCCGGCATGAAGCTGGGACTTACCAATCTGCTGGTGGTATTTGCCCTCTACCGTTGGGGCGGAAGAGAGGCCCTAATTGTGAATTTCATGCGCATTCTCTTGACGGGATTTCTCTTCGGAAATCCCTATAGTATTGCATATAGCCTCTCAGGCGGTTTTCTAAGCCTTGCCGGCATGGCTTTTCTGAAAAGGACCGGGCTTTTCTCTGTAATAGGGGTCAGTATGGCGGGAGGTATATTGCACAATGCGGGCCAGATTGGGGTGGCTATAGGGGTCACTGATAATTACAGGCTAATTCATTATTTTCCTGTATTATTGCTGACAGGCTGCCTGACGGGATTTCTCATTGGGATCCTTTCGGATGAGCTTTTGAGGAGAATTGGACGGGTCAGGGAAGGATAGGGATTTATGATAGGTTTTTTGCAGGGCAAGGTGGATTCCTTTACGGAGAATAGGCTATATCTAAATGTGGGAGGCGTGGGATTTGAGGTCATTATCCCATCCGGTGCCTCTTCCAGACTCCCCGCTCCCGGGGAGGATGCGAAAATATATACCTATCTGTCCGTGAAGGAGGACGGCATGAGCCTTTACGGATTTCCGGAAAAGGATGACTTGGATATATTTAAGCTGCTGATTACAGTTAGCGGGATTGGGCCTAAAGGGGCACAGGCAATTCTGTCCGTTTTGACTCCCGATGACCTTAGGTTTGCTATTCTGTCCGGGGATGCCAAGGCTATCTCCAAGGCGCCCGGGGTGGGAAAGAAGAGTGCGGAGCGGTTGATTCTGGAATTGAAGGACAAGATTTCCGTAGACAGGCCTTTTAATTCTGACAGTGGAGACGGGACCCGGACGGCGGCGGGGGGCTCTGACAGTAATTCTTCCGCCAGGGATGAGGCGGCGGAGGCCCTGATTGCCCTGGGCTATTCGGCTACGGATGCCTATCGGGCCGTGAAGGCGGCGGACTCCGGGGAGGAGATGGATAGCAATACCCTCTTGAGAGAGGCCCTGAAGAGGATGGGCGGCTGACTGGACTAAGGCGAGGAACTGCTATTGGCGAGGACGCGGAGAGGCTGGCGGCCGATTTTGGGTAGGTCGAGGAGCTGCCATTGGCGAGGACACGAAGAGGCTGACTGGACTAAGGCGAGGAGCTGGCATTGGCGAGGACGCGGAGAGGCTGGCGGCCGATTAGGGAAGGTCGGGGAGCTGCTATTGACGAGGACGCGGAGAGGCTGGCTGACTGGACTAAGGCGAGGAACTGCTATTGGCGAGGACGCGGAGAGGTTTTACTGCTGAAAGAGCGGGTTTGGGAAGTCTTGGGGCCGGATATAGATGCGTCGTTTTAGGATTTGGCATTCCGCCTTTGTTCTGGCATTCGTTCAGGAATTGGGCCGGAGACAGGCTAACTGCAGTGCAGGAGATTTTTATTGATGGAAAAAAGGGTTATCGAGACAAAGATTACCGAAGAGGATAGAAAGATTGAGGGTTCCCTGAGGCCCCGCCGGATGGAGGACTACATCGGGCAGGAGAAGATCAAGGAGACTTTGCGGATTTTTATTGATGCGGCAAAAAAGCGCAAGGATTCACTGGATCATGTGTTATTTTACGGTCCTCCGGGTCTGGGCAAAACTACCCTGGCAGGAATCATTGCCACGGAAATGGGCGTTAATATGAAGATTACCAGTGGCCCTGCCATTGAGAAGCCCGGGGATATTGCGGCCATCCTCAATAATCTGCAGGACGGGGATTTGCTTTTTGTTGATGAAATCCACCGGCTCAACCGGCAGGTGGAAGAAGTGCTGTATCCCGCCATGGAGGACTTTGCCATTGATATTATGATTGGTAAGGGTCCCACGGCCAAGTCCCTAAGACTGCCCCTGCCCAAATTTACCCTGGTGGGGGCCACTACCAGGGCGGGACTTTTGTCCGCACCGCTTAGGGATCGATTCGGGGTTATCAGTCATTTGGAGTTCTATTCGGTGGAGGAGCTGTCCACCATAATTATGCATTCGGCAGAGAGACTGAATGTCAAGATCGATGCCAAGGGGGCCTATGAAATGGGCCGGCGGTCCCGGGGGACACCTAGGATTGCAAATCGGCTATTGAAGCGGGTCCGGGACTTCGCAGAGGTGAAGTTTGACGGGGAGATTACGGAGGAAGTGGCAAATCAGGCCATGGATCTGCTGGAGGTGGATAAATATGGACTGGATAATCTGGACAGGAATATTCTCCTGACTATGATGGAGAAGTTTGACGGAGGCCCCGTGGGGCTGGAGACTTTGGCGGCCTCCATTGGAGAGGATGCCGGTACCATTGAGGATGTATATGAGCCTTATTTATTAAAGACAGGCTTTATTAATAGGACGCCCAGGGGTCGGGCCGTGACGGATCTGGCCTATAAGCATCTGGGACTTCTACATTAAAAAAGGAGATTATTAGACTATAGGGGGATACTTATTATGAATGAGAAGAAAAGACACTCTTTTTCGGGAAAGCTGGGCTTTGTCCTGTCTGCGGCGGGGGCTTCCGTAGGACTGGGAAATATCTGGCGCTTTCCCTATCTGGCGGCCCAATATGGCGGGGGAATTTTTCTCCTTGTCTATATTATTCTGGCGGTTACCTTTGGATATACCATGATTATGAGTGAGTCCGCCATTGGCCGTATGACCAAAAAGAGTCCCGTGGGGGCCTTCCGGCGTTTTGGCAACAGTATCGGAATCAAGACGGGAGGCTGGATTAATGCCATTATTCCTCTTCTCATCGTGCCCTACTACTCCGTTATAGGAGGCTGGGTGGTTAAGTATCTCTTTGCCTATATTACTGAGGGTGCCCAGGTCGTGACCGGGGAGAGCTATTTCACGGACTATCTGGCAAATGCCCCCCAGCAGGTTATTTGGTTTGTGGTATTTATTATTTTTGACCTGGTGATTATTTACTTTGGCGTTCAGAACGGCATCGAAAGGGTTTCAAAGATGGTTATGCCGGTGCTGGCGGTACTGGCCGTGGTTTTGGCGGGTTATTCCATGACCCTGCCGGGGGCCCTGGAGGGGGTTAAGTATTTCCTGATTCCGGACTTCTCGAATTTCTCCTGGATGACGGTGGTTGCGGCCCTGGGCCAGATGTTCTATTCCCTTTCTATTGCCATGGGTATTCTCATCACCTTTGGCTCCTACATGAAAAAGGAGACGGATATGGAGTCTTCCACAGTTCAGGTGGAGATTTTTGATACCATTATTGCCGTCCTTGCCGGACTCATGATTATTCCTGCTGTTTTCGCCTTTTCCGGAGGAGATCCGGAGGCCCTGCAGAGCGGTCCCTCCCTTATGTTTATTACTATGCCGAAAATTTTTGACAGTATTGGCGGCGGCCGGATTGTGGGTATCCTCTTCTTTGTCCTGGTCTTCTTTGCGGCCCTGACATCGGCCATTGCCCTGACGGAGTGCGGTGTGGCGACCTTTGAGGATGAATACGGCTGGTCACGGAAAAAGGCCACGGTAATTATGGGAATTATTATGGCCTCGCTGGGAATTCTCACCTGCCTAGGCTTCAATGTCCTGAGCTTTGTATCCATTCTGGGAATGGGGATTCTGGACTTCTTCGACTTCATTACCAATTCCGTAATGATGCCAATTGCCGCCTTGTTGATTTGTATTCTGGTGCTGAAGCGGATTGGCATTGAGAAGGTGGAAGATGAAGTTATGTCAACCTCCAAGTTCAAGAGGCGGGGCTTATACCGTTTCGTGTTGAAGTATCTGGCGATTCCCCTGCTTTTGGTGATTTTGGTGAGCTCTATAGCCAATGCCTTTGGCATTATCCATATTTAATATGCGTTTAGGGGAGGTTTGTTTTCCATGGACTTTGGCCGGTGCCCGGCATCGATGGCTTTTTGGGCCAGAGATGGGGAGAAGCCGGACCGGGTAGGGGGCTTCCCCTACTATAAATGAAACATTTTTTGAGGAGAATATGAATTACAATCGCTCTAAATTGGCAATTTTTGCTTCCTATATCTGGCCCCACAGGAGGGCTTTTATCGCGGATATGTGCCTTTCCCTGGCAATCGCCCTGGTGGACTTGATTTTCCCCTCCGTTTCCAGGTGGTCCATGCAATATCTCCTGCCGGAGGGCCTCTACCGCACATTCTTTGTGGTAATGGGAGTTATTTTTCTGTCCTATCTAATTCGGGCCTGGTTTCAATATCTGGTCACGGTTATCGGCCACAGAATGGGCACACTGGTGGAAGCGGATATGCGGCGGGATGTCTTTAATCATATGCAGGGCCTGTCCTATAGCTATTTCGATCACAATCGGACAGGGGTCCTGCTGTCCCGGGTCACCAATGATCTATTTGAGATCGTGGAGCTTGCCCACCATGGGCCCGAGAATATTCTGACCTGCTCAGTCACCATTATTGGCGCCTTGATTATTCTCATGTTCATTAATTGGAAGCTGAGCCTGGTGCTGCTGATTATCCTGCCCTTCTGCATAATTTTCGGAGCCAGGCAGAGGCTTTCCATGCAGAACGCCAATAAGGAGGTGAAGAAGAAGACCGGAGAGATTAATGCGGCTATTGAAAGCGGTATTTCCGGTATCCGGACCTCCAAGGCCTTTGCCAATGAGGCGGAGGAGAATGCCAAGTTTGACGCGGCCAATGAAACCTTTAAGCGGAGCAAGGTGTCCTATTACAGGGCTATGGGCCGCTTTAATGCAGGGGTTGAGGGATCCGTAGGGATTATGCAGGTGGCGGTCATTACCCTGGGCGGATATTTCATTATGAAGGGGGAGATGAATTATGTGGATCTCATCACCTTTACCCTCTACGTATCGGCTTTTACGACTCCCATCCGCAAATTAATGCAATTTATGGAGATCTTTACCCAGGGAATGGCGGGCTATGAGCGTTTTCTGGAGATAATGAGGACGGAGCCGGAGATACAGGATGACCCCAATGCTGAGGAACTGGACCATGTGGAAGGGGACATCCGGCTAGTGGATGTGGGCTTTTCCTATGATGACGGGACTAGGGTTCTGGAGCATGTGGATATTGAGGTGCATCCCGGGGAAACCTTTGCCCTGGTGGGTTCTTCCGGAGGCGGAAAGACCACCATTTGTCACCTGATCCCCAGGTTCTATGATGTAAAAGAGGGTCAGGTCCTGATTGACGGGAAGGACGTTAGGATGCTGAAGCAGAGAAGTCTGCGCAAGCAGATTGGAATTATTCAGCAGGATGTATTCCTCTTTGCCGGGACAGTTATGGATAACATCCGCTATGGCCGTCCGGATGCCACAGAGGAGGAGATTATTGAGGCCGCCAAAAAGGCCAGGATCCACGAGGAGATTATGAAGATGCCGGAGGGCTATGATTCCTATGTGGGCGAGCGGGGAGTGGTGCTGTCCGGGGGACAGAAGCAGAGGATTTCCATTGCCAGGGTTTTCCTGAAGAACCCGCCTATTCTCATTCTGGATGAGGCCACCAGCGCCCTGGATAGTGTGACGGAGGCGGAGATTCAGGAGAGTCTGGATATTCTGAGTAAGGGAAAGACCTGCCTGGTCATTGCCCACAGGCTTTCAACGGTGAGAAATGCGGACCGGATTGCGGTTATTGAAGGCCATCATATTCTGGAGCAGGGCAGCAGGGAGGAGCTGTTGGAGAGAAATGGAGCCTATGCGGCCCTGGAAAAGGCCCAACAGATGAGCTGATTAGATATGATTTCACAGCCGCCGTTTCACATGGCGCGTCCCATCATCGAAGGCCGTCAGGCCACATGGCGCGTTATACCATCGGAGACAGCTGCTTTGCTTGGCACGTTCCATCATCGAAGGCTGCCGGGGCTTTGTTATGGATGAAGATAAATCGAGGGTGCTTTCCCCTCTCGATATTTTTTGTGTAGGCTAGGAGCCAAAGCCTCGTCGCCGTGCTTGCACGAGCGCGAGGCCTTGGCGACAGCCCATCATCGAAGGCCCTCTGGGCCTGAGATGTGGGCGAAGCCCGAATCGAGTAGGGGGTCTTCCCACCCCTACTCGATTGCAGGCGACGAGCCGAAAGCCGTGGTGCAAGCTTGCTTGCAGACCACGGCTTATGGCGACCGCTCATCATCGAGCAAGCTTGCTTGCGAGATGATAGC
>JAILCB010000214.1 GCA_024680595.1 Lachnospiraceae bacterium
AATGAACGGCAAATTTTGCGGTGAGGCATGGGATGCTGTCAGCCGATATGTTTATACAGCGCTTCAGGGCGGTTCTATCATGAAGGGCTGGACCAACGATGACCGCATGATGATTGCCTGTTGTAATGACGGAACGAGACCAGTTGTGTTCAAAATAGAACGGATTGATATTCCGGAGTCTGAAGATGAACGGATATGGCTTGAAAAGCAGGATTTCCATAATACAGCGGATGATGCATATACAGGTTGAAAATAATTGATATAATATAGGAGCTTCCATGACAGAGTTTGAGGAAGAAATTGCGCTTATCGAAAAGATGGGACACACGGTAAGGAAACCACCGGAAGTTCCTGGTCTTTTTTGACAGTAAAGCCGCCTTCGACCCGGATACATCGTTTCATCCGGGCCAAATTATCCTGTGATGCCAATGGAAAAAGTAAATGTTGACTGAGTTACAAGATAAAACAAGGTCCACTATAGTTTTAGAAGCTCCGGCCTGATGTGGCAGTAACCTCCTGGATTTTTGTCCAGATATTTCTGATGGTATTCCTCAGCAGAATAATAATTTTCCAGGGGTTTTAACTCCACAGCCAGTTTACCGCCCTTTTCCTCAATTTCTCCGGCTTTTTCATTCATAAAGGAAGATAGCGGGTCCTTTAAGGTTGGGTCCTCATAATAAATCCCCGTCCTATACTGAATGCCAAAGTCGCCGCCCTGGTGATTTATGGCTGTAGGATTAATGGAAAGAAAGTAAAAGTCCAGGAGCTTCTTTAAGGAAAGAATTTCCGGATCGAATACAACCTTTACGGTCTCCGCATGGCCACTTCCGGCACAGACTTCCTGGTATGTGGGATTTTTGCTTTTGCCGTTGGCGTAGCCGCACTCTGTCTCCAAAACTCCCTTAAACTGATCCAAGAATTTCTGAGTTCCCCAAAAGCAGCCACCGGCCAGATATATTGTTGCTAAAGCCATGATACTATCCTTTCTAATGTCCTAGAGTCAAAGCTCTAGGACTATTTTGAGTGAAATATATAAGAATCCATTGATATAGTCTTTGGAATACTTTGAGCCGGAAGTTTCCTAGGACTATTTTGAGTAAAACATATAGGAATCCATACTCAATCAGCTTCTTGCGAAACAGGGGGCGGGTCACGCACGCAGCATGGGGAAATTCACGCTTGCAGCAAAGGGCGAATTTCGCTTGCAGCAAAGGGCGAATTTCGCTTGCAGCATGGGGAAATTCATGCTTGCAGCAAAGAACGAATCCCCCTTGCAGTTTTTGATTTTTGGATTTCCTAATAAACAGATGTAAAGCCTTCCTTGACAGATTCTACATTAAAGGCCCCTGAAATGACAAGGGGACTGACAGAATTTTCATTCTATCAGTCCCTGTGTTTAATTTTCTTAATTAAAAATCCTTGAGGTGGCAGGCTATACGGTGATTATCATGGAGTGTCCTCATGACAGGAGCTTCTTTTGAACAGATATCCATGGCATAAGGACATCTGTTGCAGAAGACACAGCCCTTGGATTCTCTGTCATCTTCCATTCCAAGGTACTCCAGCTCGATTTCCTTTACGTCCCTATCATGAATGGAGAAAACAGAGCCTAAAAGACGCTGGGTATAGGGATGACAGGCATGGTAGTCCAATTCCTCACTGTCAATTTCCTCCATGAGGCGGCCGGCATACATGACAATGACCTGGTCCGTGATACTGCGGATTACTGCCAAATCGTGACCTATGAAGAGATAGGACAGATTGTTGCGCTTTTGAAGCTTGACCAAAAGCTTTAGCACCTGCTTTTGGACGGAGACATCCAGGGCGCTGGTGGCCTCGTCTAATATCAGGAGTTTTGGCTTTATGGAAATGGCCCTGGCTATTGCCACCCTCTGCTGCTGTCCTCCGCTTAACTGATGGGGAAAGCGGGTGAGGAGGTCCGGAGACAATTCCACCTGCTCCATTAAAGCGACCGCTTCCTTGGCGGCCTCGGCATGACTCATGATTCCGAAATGAAGGAGTCCTTCCTCCAGAAAGGTTCCCACCTGCATGCGGGGACTGAAGACGGAGTAAGGATCCTGAAAGACCATTTGAACCTTGCGATAGATTTCCTTTGCCCCGGATGGGCCTATATTGGTGATGTCCTGACCATCCAGCAGGATTTGACCGGAGCTTGTGGGAGTGAACTGGGTAATCATTCTGGCGATTGTACTCTTGCCGCAGCCACTTTCGCCAACGACACCAATGCTTTTACCCTGCCTAACTACAAGCGAGACATCCTGAACCGCCTTGGTTTCTGTACTCTTCTTGCCGCCCTTGAAGGTCTTGCAGACATGCTTTAGCTCTAATATGACAGGATCCTCGGAGACAGAAGCTTCCGCCCCGCCTGTATTATCCGTGTTATTCTCTATGTTACTCGGAACTATTGAATTATCTGCATTTCCCATATCTTTCATACTTTCTGCCGCATCAGGACAAAATTAGAATAGCCCTCTGGAATATTTATTAATTGGCTTTTTCAATTTCTATCTATTCTCTTCAGCGGTCTGATGAAGAGACCTCAGAGTGCGGGCCGCGTGCCTAAATCTCTGCTTTTCGGACTTTTCTATACTATTAAAGCCAGCCTTTGAAGGGATGCCGGTTCATGGTAAAGCTACAAGTCTCACAAGGATTTACCCGCAGGATAATATCAGTCTCTCGTCGTCCATTTCTACGATGGCTGCCAGGAGATTTCTCGTATATTCCTGCTTGGGATTGTGAATGACCTCAGGGGCTGTCCCCCATTCCACCAGCTTTCCATTCTGCATGACCCCGATATAGTCTGCCATATAGGCGGCAACCCCCATATTATGAGTTACCATGATGATAGAGGTTCCATATTTGGTGCGCAGATTCATCATCTGGCGGATTACCTGGGCCTGGACGGTGACATCCAGGGCGCTGGTGGGCTCATCGGCAAAGAGGATCTTGGGATTTAGGGTGATGGCCATGGCTATGCCTACCCGCTGCCTCATGCCTCCGCTGAGTTCAAAGGGATAGGAGTCCAGCACCCGCTCGGGCTCCTGTAGATGGACTCTGCGGAGAACCTCAGCCGCCAAGTCCCGACATTCCTGCTTACTATACTTGCCGTGCTGGCGGAGAAATTCCCTGTACTGGGCTCCGATGGTGGATATGGGATTCATATACCTGCCGGTGTCCTGAAAGATGACAGCAATGTCCTTTCCTCTCATTTGATTTAGCCGGGATTTCTTGGCCTTTATCATATCCTGGCCAAAAAGCGTCACTTTTCCCTTTACTAAGGCGCTTCTGGGCAGAAGTCCCATGATGCCGTGAAGCACCGTAGACTTGCCGCTGCCACTTTCGCCTACCAGGCAAATGATGCTGTGATCCGGAACTGAGAAGGAGACATGGTCTACAGCGCTTTTTTCCCGATCATATGTAATTGATAAATTCTCAACTTCCAGAATATTCATAGTATTTCTGCCGCCTCAAAAAAACGCTTTGCTCAGTTCATCCCATCGGGACACTAATTCGAGCAGGGGGAGAGTCCCCCTACCCGGATTTCAGTTTGACCCGCAGCTCCGGCACTTCAGCCTTTGATAATGGGCCGACAGGGCCTCATTACTCTTTAAACCGTTTAGAATGGGCTGCCGGGACCTCATTTTTCTTTTATCTGTTTAGAATGGGCTGCCGGGACCCCATTTTTCTTTTAGCTGTTTAGAATGGCCTACCAAGACCACATGGGACGCAGGCGTCCCATGTGGCCCTGATACCTAGATTAAACTAATCTCAATCAATGGTGATGCCGTTATCCAGGAAGTAATAATCAATGGGATAGCCGGTCACATTCTTGACCTTGCTGTTCATGAGCACGAAATTCTTTTCGCCTGTGAGCCATACACTGGCACAATCCGCAAGCAAAATCTTCTGGGCCTCAATGACAATATTCTGGCGATCCTTCTGGTCAAAGGCCAGAGTCAGGTCATTACACATCTTGTCAATATCCTTACTTGCATAGCCGGTGCAGTTATTAGAAGCATCAGAGCGATAGAGATTATCCAAAAACCACTGGGGGTCGCCGGTGGACAGGGCCTGCCAGTTGGTCAGAATCAAGTCAAAGTTCCCGGCGCTTTCAATCTCAGAAACACTATCCATCATAGAAAGGCTCAGATTAATGCCGGCCTCCTTAACCATGGACTGAACCGCCTCAAGAGTGGTCGTATAATCCGCATTTGAATAAGCAACCTCTAATTTCAGCTCTTTTCCGTCCTTCTCCACATAGCCATTCCCATCGCCGTCCTCATATCCCGCCTTCTTCAGGAGATCCTTTGCGGCCGCCAGATCAAAGGTCTGCTTGTCCAGAGAATCATATCCATAAGGAGCGGATGCCGGATAAGGGGCACCGGCTATGGTGACGATATCACCCAGAAGGGATACCAGGGTCTCATAATCAATGGCAGAGGCGAAAGCCTTCCTTACATTCACATCAGAAAGGAACTCGTTCTTGTGATTAATGAGGAGAATGCGGATTCTGGCGCCCTGGGTATCAAGGACGGTATAATTCGAATCATTCTGGAAGGTAGGTAAATCGGTGGAGGTGCAGCGCTGGATGAGATCCTGCTCACCGGACTGAAGGGCCAGGCCTCTGGTGCTGTCATCCTCAATCAGAGTTACTGTTACGGTGTCGATGGCGGAGGCGCCATTCCAGTAATCCGCATATTTCTCTAATTCAACAACAGTATTTACCTCGAAATCTGTGACGGCAAAGGGCCCGGTTCCTACAGGGGCGCTGGCAATATCTGTTCCGGCGTCCACATCAATGACAGACCAAAGGGGCTCGGTAATCTGCGCCAGGAAAGCGCCATAAGGCTCGGTGGTCACGAAGGTGACAGTCTGGCCGTCAGCCGTGATGCTGTCAATCTTTGCATCCACGGCCCTGTCCGGATTCTCAGCAATTACTCTATCAAAGGAAGCCTTTACCGCCGCGCCGTCCACGGCCTTTCCATTATGGAAGGTGACGCCGTCCCGAATATGCATGACCCAGGTCTTATTATCCTTCTGCTCCCAAGTGTCACTGAGCTGGGGCACCAGCTCGTACTTATCATTAATGGTGACCAGGTTCTCGGTAATACCGCAGCGGCAGGTGGTCCAGCCGTCCCAATCGTGGGCGGGATCCAGGCTGTCGCCAAACCAATAAATCGAAGCATTCAGGTGCTTGGCCTCCCCGGAGCCCGTAGTCTCTGCAGCCCCTGCGGCCTCTGAGGCGGCACCGGCCGTATCTGCCCCAGCCTCTGAGGCGGCACCGGCCGTGTCTGATCCCGCCTTGTCCGCGGCGGCAGAAGCAGCCTCACCGCCGCCTGCCGAGGAAGCCGCTCCGCCGGAGGATGCGCCTCCGCACCCCGTAAGTGCAGCTGAGGACAGTAACAGAGCTGCTGTAAATAGAGCCATCAATTTCTTTCTAACCATTTCTTTGCACTCCTTTTCCTATTCTTGGTTTTCTCGTAACGTGGATCTAATATATCTCTAAGGCTGTCGCCCAATAGATTAAAGATTATGACATGAATCACAATATAAAGGCCCGGATAAATGATGAGCCAGGGGGCCGACTGGATGAACTTTCTGCCCTCACTGAGCATGAAACCCCATTCCGGAGTGGGCGGCTGGGAGGACAGACCCAATAAGGAGAGCCCGCTCAGAGTCAGCAGGGTGGAGCCAATATCCTGGGTGACATTCACCAAGAGATAGGGAATAGTATTGGGGAGGATTAGCCTCCTAATAATCTGAAATCGGGAGAGACCGCCCAGTCTGGCCTCTTCCACATAGGTATTTTCCCGGACGGACAGGACTAAGGCCCGACTGACCCTGCAGTATTCTGTCCACCCCACCAGAGACATGGCCAATATGGTATTGCCCAGGCCCGGCCCCAGGACGCTGACCAGGGCAATGACAAAAATAGTCGAGGGTATGGCCATGACCAAATCCGTGAACCGGGTAATCAGCATGTCTATCCAGCCGCCGTAAAAACCGCTAATCATGCCCAGAGTCACGCCTACCACGAAAACAATGGCCACTACCACAAAAACAATCAAGAGTGAGGTCCGGCCGCCCCAGATTAAGCGGGACAATATACATCTGCCAATCTGGTCCGTCCCCAGGGGATACTCTGCGCTGCCTGAAATCATGGCATTCTTGTAATCCTGGGCCAGGGGGTCATGGGGCGCCGTGTACGGGGCAAATATGGGTATCAGCACTGTAATTATGGCCAGAAAGAACAGCACCATGAAGAGCCGGTTATTAAGGGCCTTCTTTATATAAACCTTCATATATTCTTGCCCTCCAGTCTGATTCGGGGGTCATGGGATGCCGTGTACGGGGCAAATATGGGTATCAGCACCGTAATTATGGCCAGAAAGAACAGCACCATGAATAGCCGGTTATTAAGGGCTTTATTTATATAAACCTTCATATATTTTTGCCCTCCAGTCTGATCCTGGGATCCAGAATCAAGTATGACAAATCGACAAGGAGGTTGACCATGACATAAATGAGGGCCATCCAGAGGACGTAGGCCTGAATTACGGGATAGTCCCTAATGGAAATAGCATCCACGGCCATTTTCCCCACACCCTTCCATTCAAAGATGGTTTCAATAACCGTGGCCCCTCCTAAGAGGGCCCCAATGGACATTCCAAACATGGTAATTACGGAAAGGAGGGAGTTTGGCAGAACCTGTCTCAGAATGACTCGGCGCCTGGGAATACCCTTGGCCATTCCCCCCACCAGATAGTCCTTATTCATCTCCTCCAGCATACTTCCCCGGACCCTGCGGATGTAAAGGCAGGTCATCCAGATAGCAAGGGTGAGCGCCGGCAGTATTAGGTGCTTGAAGTCGCCGCTGCCCTGAATCGGCAGCATCTTTAATTTGACGCCGAATAGCAGCATGAGCAGGGTTCCCACCCAAAAGCTGGGCATAGACACTCCCAGAAAGGATATGAGCCGGAGCAGATAATCTAGAGGGCTGTCCTGAAAGACGGCGGACAGAATTCCCAGAGGTACTGCAATTAGAATTGTAAGCAGCAGGGCCGATGCCGTTAGGGCCAGGGTGTTGGGCAGCCTTTTTGTGAATTCCTGCATCACAGGCACCCCTGACTTATAGGAGTTGCCGAAGTCCCCTTGCAGAACCCCGGAAAGCCAGCGTCCGTATTGGACCAGAAAGGGGTCATTCAGTCCCAGCTCTTCCCTCTTGGCGTTTATGGTCTCCGCATCGGCTTTGACTCCCATGCTTTCCAGCTGCAGGGTGACCGGATCCGAGGATGCGATAAAGGTCAGAGAGAATGTGAAAAAGGATAGTATTAGCATGATCGGGATAACGATCAGCACTCTTCGAATAATGTATTTGACCATAATTTAGGTAGCTTTCGGGAAAGACTTTGTTAATAGTTCAGGAGGACTCCGGGTCTGTAAAAATCAGGAAAGGCTTTGCTAATAGTTCAGGAGGACTCCGGGTCTGTAGAAATCGGGAAAGGCTTTGCTAATAATTCAGGAGGACTCCGGGTCTGTAAAAATGGGAGAAAATTGGAAAAAGAATCGCTTTTATAGATAAACCAGGCCTGCCGCAATTACAACAGGCCCAGGTAAAAAGCACCAATAATCACCACTATCCATCGTAGTTTTTGGATTATCATAATGTAGAGGGCTTTTCTGGCTTAGGGCTCTTTAGCCGAATACAGTTGCGGGACAGTACAGGATTCTCACCTGTTTTCGCACCTAAGGGATCTTCTTTTCTGTTTTGAAAATTCATCCCCTTCCGAAACAATTTGATAACTATTTCAGATTTCTACATTAATTATATTGATTTTGTCTCTTATATCATTCCATAATCAAAAAGTCAAGTAAAATTTGAATGCAATCAGAGTAAGTTGTGAAACCAACTATCCACGGGCTTGGTGCCGCGTTAAAATCGGCTCTACTTCAGGCAGCAACTGGCGTTTGATTTTTACTTCGCACGTCCACGGGCTTGGCAACGCGCCTGGGCCGGCTGTAGTTCGGGCTTGGCGTCGCGCCTGGGATTGTGGCCGGCCCTTCCTGCCCCTCAAACCAGATTGAAGTCATTAAAGAGGGCGCTGAGATTATCCAGGAGCTTGGCCTGATTATCCAGTTCATCCGCCGCAGCGGAGCTCTCCTGGGCCGTAGCCGCATTGGTTACAGCCACCTGGGAGATATTCTGGAACATGTTATTGACCTCACGCAGACCCTCCACATTCTTCCCGCAGGCCTTGGAAATAGTGTCCACATATTCGGTGGCGTTTCGGACCGCCTCCACCACATTCTCCAGGGCCTCTTTGGTGAGGTTCGTCAAATCCACACCTCTGTGCACGGAAACTAAGGCCTTCTCTATCATATCATTGGATCGGACGGAAGCCTCCCTAGCCTGCTCAGAAAGGACCCGGACCTCATCTGCCACCACCGCAAAGCCCTTACCCGCCTCACCGGCCCTGGCAGCCTCAATACTGGCATTGAGGGCCAGCAGATTGGTCTGGCCGGCAATAGAATTAATATCCTTGATAATATCCTTGATTCCTACGGAGGTGACCTGAATATCATCCATGGCCCCCTTCATATCCACCATCTTGCCAACGGTCTCCATAATCTGCGAATTGGCGCCCTCCACAGAGCCCTTGGTATCCTGGGCCTGGTTGGAGATTTCATCCATCTGGGCCACCAGCTTTTCGATAGACGCCAGCATGGTCTCCACGGACTCAGCCTGTTCCGTCGCGCCCTGGGCCAGAGCTCCGGCCCCTCCTGCCACTTCTCCGGCCCTAATGGACACCACAGAGGCCACACTTTCCGTTTCCCCCTTTAGCCTGCCGAGAATCTCATTCAGAGAGGACAGGATCTGCCTCAGGGAATTCTCAATAGGCTTGAATTCCCCTATATATTCAATAGTCATGGATTGGGTCATATCTCCGTCGGCTATCCCGGCCAATTTTTCGGATATATCCCCTATATAGGTCTGAAGATTATTTCTGGAACTGACAATGGCACCCGCCAGCTCTCCCACCTCCGTATTATCCACCGGCACGTCGAAGGGAGCCGAAAGATTACCCTTGGATATTTCAACCATCTGGTCCCTTACCTTTAGAATAGGACTGATGAGCTGATTCTTGACAAATTTATTATTGTATAATTGTAGAAGTATTAGTAGAAAAAGAAGAATTCCAATGATTATGGTGCATATTATTCGAAGAGTTGTTAGAGATGCGACTCTAGAACTGGACCTTTTCTCCAGAGACTCCAGAAAAGAGGTTCCCAAGGCAGTTATCTCTGCCAGCGTTGTTGTATATTCTCTTCCGTATACATATTCAATGGCCTCAGCCGTGTTGCCGTTCCTGGCGTTCTCCATGGCGGCTTCTTCCAGGGTACCAGCTGATTGGACAGAGCCGACATCTTTTCAATGGTTTGCTCTTCCTCGTCACTGATTCCAATCTCCTTCATATTGGCTACCCCAATATCCCGGTTCTTGTCATCATTAATCTCTTTCCAATAATTATTATAATGCTCTTCTTCTGTGGTTGAGGCGTAAGCCCGCACTTCATTGGTCAGGGTCTTGGAGCCGTTTAGAAAACGATTGGCATTCTGCGTTAAGGCATATTTGTCATCATTGGCCTGCTGGGCCCTGCCTACGACAATCAAGGTGATAATAAAAGCGATCATCACAAGGACAGTGAGTGCAATACTGGTATAACTAATTCTCTTACTGACAACACTTTGTTTTCTGACTTCTGTGTCTGATGAAAAACCCAGTCTTTTCTCCATAGCTGCGTCCTTTCTTTATGATAATATATGGAATTTTTTTAGAAATGCAAAATAATTTTATCATAATGAATTTTATATGAAAAAAAAAGGCTCAATCACAAAACTTGTGGGATTTAGGATTCCGGACATAGCTCCTTCGGCTCATATCAAAGAGCTTCAGGAAAAAGTATTCATCATCCGGATAGCCATATCCCTGCCTGCGAAGGGTCTTGATCTTGTTGTTAATG
>JAILCB010000305.1 GCA_024680595.1 Lachnospiraceae bacterium
GAGCGGGTTGCCTGTTATGCCACCATGCTGTCGGCAAAGCTAGGTATGAGTGAAAGTGAGCAAAAGGAGATCTATGAGCTGGGCCTGCTCCATGATGTGGGAAAGATTGGTGTTCATGAGGATATTATTAATAAGCCCTCAAGGCTCACGGATGAGGAATTTGAGCAGATAAAAGCACATACCACAGTGGGATATGAGATCCTCACAACCATCACCGAGCTGCCGTCCTTAGCAACCGGGGCCAGATGGCACCACGAGAAATATGACGGCACCGGTTATCCGGACGGCAAGAAAGGAGAGGACATTCCTCTGGCGGCTCGGATTATTTGTGTGGCAGACTGCTATGATGCAATGACCTCCAGCCGTTCCTATTCCGATCCCAGACCCCAGGAAAAGGTGCGTGCGGAATTTGAGCGCTGCAAAGGCAAGCAGTTTGATCCGGAGATTGCGGATTTGATGATTGCCCTTATTGATGCGGACAAAGATTACTGCATGAATGAAAAGGGGTATTACAGCAGTGCTGTGGCTAAATATGTGGAGGATCTGGTGAAGAGGGTTTCACTGGCAGGGTATCAGGAAACTGCCAAAAGCGAGGTTTCTCTCGAGGAAGAGGAGGAGGAAGAGGAAAAGCTGCTTCCGGGCTGGCTAAGGAATAACGATTCTCTGGATGCTGAAGCGGGTGTAAGGAACTGTGGCAGCGTGAAGGGGTATTTATCCATTCTGAAGAATTTCTATGCCTCCGCCGAGGAAAAGGCCAGTGAGATTGAAAGATTTTATCAGGAAAAGGATTTGGAGAATTATACCATCAAGGTTCACGCCCTGAAGTCCTCCGCCCGTATTATTGGGGCTATGAAGCTGTCGGAAAAGGCGAGACGCCTGGAGGAGGCAGGGGATGCCAAGGATAGGGAGACCATCCGGCAGGAAACAACCGCGCTTCTGGACCTTCTCCGCTCCTATAAGGAGCAGCTTGCACCCATAAAGAATCAGGGAAGGGATCTGCCGGAAGCGGACGAGGCTACCGTAGAGGATGCCTACTCGGCTCTGGCAGAATTTGCGGAGGTCACGGATTATTCTATGGCCTGGATGGTGCTGGATGCCATAGATGAGTATCGTCTGAAACCGAAAGACCGCAGTCGCTTCGACCGGCTGCGTTCCGCCGTGGCCCGGATGGATTGGGACCAGGTGCATGCTATAATAGAAGAGGAATAATATAATAAAACTATGGTTCAAATTAATAATGTGAAGTAGTGAGATTTAGAGCCGCGGGGGATTATCTCAGCGGCTCTTTTATCCGATATAGGGAGACAGTGCTGATTTCCTCTTCAAAGAGGGATGCAGGGGCCGGCGAGCGAGAGGAAAGCCGAAAGCCAAGGCCGGGAGACAGTGCTGATTTCCCCTTCAAAGAAGGATGCAGGACTGGTGAGCGAGAGGAAAGCCGAAAGCCAAGGCCGGGAGGCAGTGCTGATTTCCTCTTCAAAGAGGGATGCAGGGACCGGCGAGCGAGAGGAAAGCCAAGGCCGGGAAAATGTACTTGGCGCGAAGAGCGGCACAGAGACTAGGCTGATAGATGCTTTGAAGGCGGAGGTAAGAGCCTATGACAAGTGGTGAAATCAATCCTTATCAAGAACTTGCTAATGCAATTATCAAACAGGCAGCCGATGATTACAGGAAAGAATTGATGAAATTAAAGAAAAACCCATCGGATAATGATAGCAGGGCAAAGGCGGCAAAAATAGAAGATTTTTTCCGCTCCAAATGGTATTCGGTACTCACATCCCTTGACGGGGAGTCTTTGATAGGTATGCTAAAGGATCAGGTGGGGGTCGAATAGGGCACGACTTTCCGGATGCCACAGGGAAAGCAGTTGGACTTAAAAGAAATCCGGAAAGTGTTAAGGCCATTGATAGGCCTGACTTTCCGGATACGGCAGAGAAGGGCATTTGAAAGGCTTTATAATGTGGGAGATAAGGACCCTGTCAGGCTGGGTTTTCCGGATACGGCAGATTTTTGATATTATTTCTGATACGGGAAGTGAATGGGAGAAAACGGGAAATGTATTATTTGATTGAGAATACCCTTAGGGAATGCACGGTAGAGGAATGTCACTGTGGAAGGGATCAATATGTGGCTATCCTTTCCCCGGAAGAGTGGCAGGAAACACGGGATGAGTTTGATATGGGGATTGATTTGGACTTTAATCTTTCGGAGTCCCATACAACGGAGGCCAAGGTCAATTATGACTCCATTACAGGTATGCTTGTATTGCCGGACCGCAGGGATATGTCTGCGGAATACAGGAAGATAGGCTTTGCTTTTGATGAAAAAGGCATTGTATTCATAGATGCGGGAGACACGGCCTACCAAATTGTCAGGAATATTATTGAGACAAAGAAATGGCGCTTTCCCAGCCTGGAGCGCTTTCTATATGATTTCCTGGAATATGTCATTCACGAGGACTTGTCCCTGCTGGAAGCCTATGATAATGAGCTGGATGCCATTGATAAGGAGATTGAAGGAAATAAAGAGCCGGATATAGAGAGGATTAATGATATACGGGGCTATCTGAGAGACTTCAAGGCCCATTACGCCCATCTAATCGACCTGTCGCAGGAATTTGAGGAGAATGAGAATAATTTCTTTCTGACCAATAATCTCCGCTACTTTAAGCTGTTTACAAACAGGGTGACCAGGCTTCATGAAATGGTTACATCCCTTTTGGATTATACCATGCAGATTCGTGAAACCTACAAGGCCATGCTGGCTGAGAAGCAGAACCGCATTATGACGGTGCTAACTGTGGTGACGACCATCTTTATGCCCCTCACACTGCTGGCCGGCTGGTATGGGATGAATTTCAGGTATATGCCGGAGCTGAATTCCGTCTTTGGTTATCCGGTTGTGATTGTGATAAGCATACTGATTGTTGCTGTTAGCATCATATTCTTTAAGCGGAAAAAGCTTTTGTAGAAGATGTGGCCCGGAGCGCTGTGTGGATTACGCCGTCAGGTGTTCCCGTCGCGGCCTCCGGGCTTTTTTCTGATATTAGGGAGAATCAATGAAATGTAAAATAATCCGGGAATCATCTTTCAAATCAAATCATATTTATGGTATAATGCTTAAATTGTTCAGTAGTCCTGCAAAAGGATTATAATTCAGGATGGAGTGCCAATATATAGAATAAGGAGGATTTAGAGAGATTGTAGCTATGGCTAACAGTGCTCTTTTTTATTTGAAATTAAGTATTTAATGAAAAATAATTTGGGAATCCTATTTCAAATTAGACTGTATTTATGGTAGAATAAATAAATAAGTTTGTAGTCCTACAAAAGGATTAAAATTCAAGATGATGTGCCAATATATATTATTGAATTTGGAGGATTTGGAAACATTGTAGTTATGGATGCTTGCGCTCTTTTTCTATTTGGAATTAAGTATTTAGATGATGGATAGCTTTTGGATTTGAGGGGGATACTAAATCCTGTGAGATTCGGCATTTTTGCGCCTAGGTAATGAAAAGTGCCAATTGTGTGTTACAAGCTCATATATACTTGTCACTGTACAAAGAGTGCCTTCGGTGAACAGCGCACCTAACGGTTTTCTCTGTGGAACTAGCTGTATAGCACACATATTTGGATATAACAATTTATAAGGTTCCTCCCATCGCCCAAGGGCAGTGGGTTTCCGCCTACAAAACGAGAGGTTTTAATCTATGAAACAGACAAAAAGAATAAGAAGTGAATTTCTTGCTGTGTTGCTTATGCTTGCGATGGCGTTCGGGCAGATTTCCGGTATGCATTTGGCAGTATATGCAGCTGATGATCAATATTTTGTAGGATCTTATAATGAGACAGACGGGGGTGTTCTTACAGAGACGGTCTCTGCAGACGATACGATTGAGCCTTCTGTGAGTGAGGATGACATCATATTCGTGAATGGTGTCTCTAGGAACAAGGTAATCATCGACTCCAAATATGAAGTAAGCTATCCCTGTCTGCTTCCCTACTCCTTCAGTAAGGCCAAGCCCAAGGATTTCTACAGGCTATTTGGCATGAAGGTTTCCTCCAATGGGACCGAATACGCTGTGACCAAAGGAAAGGTCGTTGGCGTAAAGATTAAGGATGGAGATGGAACCATAACTTTGGATTATTACCTGCAGATAACCGGCCTCACTCTCCTTGAGAACGGAAAGATCAAAATGGACATTGACAAGAATGGGCAGAAGGCAGTGAAGACCCTGGCTAAGGAACTGAATAAAGTTACAAAGGTGGATAAGAAGGTTGCCAAGACAGGCGTGGGAAAATCGGGCTCGGGAATCCACGTCAGGTTCTATCCTTTTACCCTAAATGAGGAGAATGCGGCTAGTGTCGATCAAGGCCTGTCGGACCTGATATTTAGTGGTACTTTAGGCAAATACCAGCTCGATTATTCCTATTCATTTACAAAGGAAAAGAGCAAGGTAAAGAACGGCAAGAAGGATGCCCAGAAGGATCTTGCGACCGTCACCTATGACAAGGACACGGGACTCATCACCGTAAACTCTTGCGAGATTCAGGGCAGCATAGCTTTGAGCTCGAATCAGATCACAAACAAGGCCAAGGACACTGAATAAGGTGGGTTAAATAGAGATCCCGTAAGGGATGCGGTATCCTTTGGCAAGGAGATAAGCAAAACCGGGATATTCAGTGTAATCAATTTAGCTGGTCTGGAGAGCCGCATGGATTATGCCGTCAGGCATTTCTATTGCGGCCTCCGGGCTTTTCTTTGTGTAGGCTAGGAGCCAAAGCCTCATGGGACGCTTGCGTCCCGATGAGGCCTTGGCGACAGCCCATCATCGAAGGCCCGAATCGGGTATAGGGGTATCCCCCCTACCCGATAGAATTCCCACCAGATAGATGCCTGCGGCTAAACCGGGGGCGTCGCCTACGTTTTGCAGGACTTGCTCAGGACTGTCGTATACTTCCCTCCGGTTATGAGAGTTATGGGCAATATATTGGCCATTCTCTTTTGTGATACAAATGGTATGAACCTGGCGGGAAATTTTCTTTTTGTTATTAAAGAAGGTGTAGATAAGAGCGTCGGATTTCTCCGCAATCTCCCGGAACTTTTTGGGGTTGCCGCTCTTTTCGAAGGAAAAGTCGGTATATTTACTGAGATATTGGGCGGCTGAGCGAGGGGCGGTTCCAAAACGGGCAGAAAAGGCGGCCCCGCTTTCCTCAAAGCGGGAGATAAGGAGGGGGAGAAGATTCCTATCCGCCTTTCCGGACAGAAAGGAAAGGGCATTATACATGGCAGCCACGGCACAGCCGCAGTAGTCAAAGGTTTTAACCCCGTAGCGGAGACTGGACAGGGTGGTTTGATTCTCCACATAAGTGTCCTGCATACAGCTATTTACAGAGACGGTGT
>JAILCB010000306.1 GCA_024680595.1 Lachnospiraceae bacterium
TAAAGCCTTTCCGTAACTTCCTTTATTGGTATCCGGTTTTCTATCCGGCAAATGCAAATCGCAGTCCTCATAAACATATATGCTTCCAGAACGCTTCAGGGCCGTCTCATTCTCACCAGTCTGAATACCTCCAATCGGCTCCGCTGTCCCTTCTGAACCAGCCGCATTCCTACCGGCCCCAGCTCCCTGAGTCTCCCCCCATGTCCCCTCCAAAACCGCTTCACTCCTGCCGGACCGGGATCCCCGACCCCTTTCCTCTGCCCCTTCCATAGCCCTCTCGCCTGAAAAACCCGCAGAATACAGAGATTTCTCTGTAATTCCGATATCTGCAGCCAGAACTCTCCCCGCATATCTAGCTCCGGGATGAAGCAAAAGCCCAATCTTCAGGAAGGCACAGGCCACCGTCAAATCCGCCTTGACCGCAGTGCCCAAAACCCTTCCCGTATCTGACTCAATTCCGCTTGGCAGGTCCACAGAAATAACAAAAGCCCCTCTCCGGGACAATTCTCCGATTCCTTCAATTGCCTCGGCAAAAACTCCCTCCACAGGCCTGGACAGGGAAATCCCAAAAATCGCATCTATAATGACAGCATAAGAGGATGAAGCCTGAGCCGGTACCCGGTGCAGGATTTCTATGGTGGGATCCAGGGCCTTAACCGATAGAATCTGCTCCTTCTCTAAAGGACTTGCTTTCTCCTCATTTCCAACAAAGACAAAATCCACCAAATATCCGCGTTCCATAAGGATTCTGCCTGCGGCAAAGCCATCACCCCCATTATTGCCGGGACCGCAGACAGAAAGCACCCGACAGCGTGCTTTCTCTTTCTGTACCAGCTCTCCTTCCGATCTTTCAAAAGAGACAGATTCTTTGAACCCCGCCGACTTCTCAGGTGCAGCCCTTCCGCTCCTTTCAAGGGAAACAGATCCTTCGACCCCCTCTGACTTCCAGGGTGCAGTCCTTCCACCCCTCTCGCAGGAAACAGGTCCTTCGAACCCCTCTGACTTCCAGGGTGCAGTCCTTCCATCCCTCCCGCAGCATAAAAGCAGCCTTTTCTCAGCTTCATCCGCCACGGCCAGGGCGGCCCGCTCCATCAAAACGGCAGAGGAAACGTGCATTTCATCGGAGGTTCGGTTATCCGCCTCCCTCATTTCGTCCTTTGTCAAAACAAGCCGCATCCACGACTCCTTTCCAATACCCTCAAAAAATCAAAATACCCCAAATAACCAGAAATTCCCGAAACCTGCCGAGCACCTTTTCAGCTCTATCGAAGTCCCCTTCCAGTCCCAACCTGAAACCCTCCGGCACAGGCAAGTTTTCTATCAGACCTAACCTGACACCTTCCAGTCCCGGCAAATCATATTTCAGTCCTAGTCAGGCGACTTCCAAACCCGGCCAGTCTCCTTTCAGTCCTAGCCGGGCGGCGTCCAGTCCTAACCTGACACCTTCCAGCACTGGCCGGTCTCCTTGCATAACAATCAGGGCTTTTCAGCCCCCCTATCTCCATCAGGTCTAATTCGCGTCCTTATTTTCCTTATGGGCCTCCTTCTGAGCCTCCTTAGCCTCCTTGCGGACCTGCTCCGCCTCCTTGCGGGCCCTCTCTTCTTTAATAGCCTCGTGCCTATCTATTATCGCCTGCTTAGCGGCTTCAATATCATATTTAATATCAAAGAGATTTACCACTTCAGGTCCAAAAATCCCCTGCATATAGGTATAGAGCTCCACATTCACCAGCTCCATACGCTGTTTCTCCAGAATATTCTTCTTTAACTCTTCCCGTGTCGTCTGAATCCATTCTCCTAATTCCTCAATACCATCCGTATTATCCTGAATCATGCTATAGCTCCGCTCCATGGTGAGAAGCATCAGCTTTCCATTCACCTCCTGGATTTCCCTGGGCAAATCCAGCATCCTATCATTATACTCTTCCGTGCGCTCATTAATTTCATTAATAAGCCGTTTATCATCCTCCAGCTTCTTTTGCGCCACTTTATCCGAACTATCTGTAATGCCATTCATATTTGAAACGATCTCGTCCATTAGATTAGCCTTAATCTTCTTCATGTCCTTTAATTCGGTAGTGATTTTACCCTGTTCCTGGACAAGCTCCTTCAATTCTTTCACGAGACCTTCTATTTCCTTAGTCTGACCGACATCCTTTATGAGCCTGTGCCACCGATTATCCAGTATCAGAACCGGAATCTTTTTCCCCTTAAGGGCCTCCTCAAATTGACGACTATCCATCAAAACCTCTCTTCTAATTAATAGGACCGTAGATTACTTCAGAAATCCACGGTATTTACTTCAACCCGGGCCTTGCAGAGCGACAGACACAGTATTTCCCAATGTGGATCTCTGCCGCATTCAGAAAGACTTATAAACCCAGACAGCTTACAACAAAATAATATCTTTATGCTACTGTAGAGTATAATTCAGACAGAAAATCATTTCAACAATTCATTTCGAGGACAGACTCAGGAAATTATTAAATTGACCCTAAATAACTAAACTGACCCCACTTATTATCGCCTGTCCACTTTTGACTGCCTGTAGCGGAAAAACCAGTATCACGGATATATTGGTTTCCGAAAAACCAGTGTCACGGATATATTGGTGGCTAAAAAACCAGTGTCACGGATATATTGGTGGCTAAAAAACCAGTATCACGGATATATTGGTTTCCGAAAAACTGGTGTCACGGATATATTGGTGGCTGAAAAATGGTGTCAGACAGATACAGGAAGCGGCGAATTGGCATTCTACAAGACAAAAACAGGAGAATTTAATAATTCCAACCACTCATCTGACTTCATTTGGCGGAAAATTGAAAACAATGAAAACTGCATACGACTTGCATACAAGTATATGGCTCCGGATGGACAATTGGCGGAAAGTGTTACAGATTAAAAAAGACGGCATATTAATATTGAAATACCTAGATGACGGATACGATTACATGCGAGCCTTAGATTACAAATAAACAAAATGATTAACCTTTTCTCACAACCACTGCATTCAAATCGAGAGGGGAGGAAAGCCCCCCTCTCGATTCCGGCTACGCCCACATCTCAAGTCCTTCGGACTTTCGATGATGGGCTGTCGCCAATGCCTCATCTGGACGCAAGCGTCTCATGAGGCTTTGGCTCCTAGCCTACACAATAAATCGAGAGGGAAGATGCAAATCGCGCCCTACTCGTCCGCGGGCCGCCGCCCGGCTTTAGCCGACAAATTTCATCTCGACGGCTCTGCGAATCGAGATGGGAAGATGCAAATCGCGCCCTACTCGCCCGCGAGCCGGCTTTAGCCGACAAATCTCATCTCCGCGGCTCTGCGATAAAAAAAACCGAAAACCCAACGTTTTCGGCTCAAGCTGACATTATAGTGAGACACGCGGGAGTCGAACCCGCGACAACCTGATTAAAAGTCAGGTGCTCTACCAACTGAGCTAGTGTCTCTTACATCCCTGAATCAAATCA
>JAILCB010000002.1 GCA_024680595.1 Lachnospiraceae bacterium
TGCTAATGTGGAGGCAATACGGGCTCTGGCACCTTTTGCGGATGCCCTGAGGGATGCCGGTAATATCTGTGTGGTTGGCGGTGAAGAGCGGATTGAGGAGAATAAGGGATTATTCAAGACCACCAGGACTATTAAGTGAGGAATGATATGGCGATGGATAGGACGGAAACTGAAGGAGGACTGCCTTCTGTGGAGAGTCTGGAGGGATTAAAGCAGAAGAGGGCGGGCTTTGTAACCATTCTGGGGCGGCCTAATGTGGGTAAGTCCACTCTTATGAACCATATTCTGGGGATGAAGCTGGCTATTACCTCAAAGCGTCCCCAGACCACCCGGAAGCGGATGCAGACCGTATATACCTCAGATGAGGGACAGATTGTTTTCCTGGATACTCCGGGAATTCACAAGGCCAAGAATAAGCTTGGGGAGTATATGGACCGGGCAGCGGAGAATACTATCCGGGAAGTGGATTGCGTGCTGTGGCTGGTGGAGCCGGAGACCTTCATTGGGGCCGGAGAGAAGTATATTGCGGAGCTTTTGCAGAAGGCTAATGTACCTGTTATTCTGGCTATTAATAAAATTGATACGGTGAAAAAGGCGGAGGTTCTGCCTGTCATTGATGCTTACAGGGATTTGCTTTCCTTTCATGCTATTATACCTATTTCGGCTAAGCACAGTACCGGAAAGGATGAGCTTTTAAGGGAGCTGTTTTCCCTGATGCCTTACGGGGAGCCTTTCTATGATGAGGATACGGTGACGGATGAGACGGAAAGGAACATTGTTTCTGAGCTTATTCGGGAGCAGGCTCTTAGAAATCTGTCCGAGGAGGTTCCCCACGGTATTGCGGTGGAGATTGAAAGCATGAAGCTGAAGTCCGTCAGAGGGGCGGACCGGCGGGAGGAGCAGGAAAGTTCAAAGACGGGGGCTAATTCCCGGAGGAAAGGCGGTTCCAAAGGGGCGGATGAGTCTCGAGGGGATGGCGGTTCCGGCGGGGCGGATAAATCTGGAGGTTCCGACGGCAGCGGGGATTCTCAGGGCAGGCGTAAGGGCGGCCGGGAGAAGGTCTGGTATATTGACGCTACCATTTACTGTGAGAAGAATTCCCATAAGGGCATTATTATTGGAAAAGAAGGGACTATGCTGAAGACTATAGGTACCGGGGCCCGCAAGGAGGCAGAGAGGCTTTTGGATGCAAAGGTGGTTTTGAATCTGTGGGTTAAGGTGCGAAAGGACTGGCGGGATAACGAGAAGCAGCTGCGGTCCTTTGGATATAAAGAGGATTAGACGGTTTTCGGAAACCTTTTTGGCTTGAGAGAGAAAATGGCGGTCAGCAGCTGTGATGTCTAGGATGTTGAGAAGATTATGTGGCTTTGGAAGGCTCTTTGGTCTGGGAAAAGGAAGCTGGTCAGCAGCTGTGGTTTATTGGATGTAGATAGGATTAGACGGTTTGTTGACAATAGAGATGAGCGGACGGCTTTGGTATATTGGGAGGAATAATGGCTCTTGCGGAAGTAAATGGAATCATTTTGAAGAGCTTTGACTATTCTGAATATGATAGAAGACTGATTCTCCTTACGGCAGAGAGGGGGAAGATCACGGTGTTTGCCCGGGGTGTCAAGCGCCCCGGCAACCGCTGGATGGCCGCGACCCAACCCTTTGCCTTTGGCCGTTTTCGCCTATCGGAGGGGCGTTCGGCCTATTCTCTGCGGGAAGTGGATATTCAGAATTATTTCGACGGGCTTCGGATGGACTTAGATGCGTACTATCCGGCCTGCTTTTTTTTGGAAATTGCGGATTATTATGCCAGGGAAAATAATGACGACAAGGAGCTTTTAAAGCTTTTATATGCGGCGCTTCTTGCCCTTCTTTCACCGTCCCTGGATAATAATTTGGTCAAGAATGCTTTTATTATTAAAGCTATTGCGGTGAATGGGGAGTTTCCCGGATTTCCCTCGGGAAGGAAGCTTTTGCCGGGCACAATTCATTCTATTAATTTCATTCTGGAGACCCCGCCTGAAAAGGTCTTTAACTTTGCGGTTAAGGAGGATGTGCTTGAGGAATTGACGGATTTGGCACGGCTCTATGGGGACAGGTGTATGAATACGGAGTTTAAGAGTCTGGAGATTATGAAAAAGCTTTCGCTGGCTTGAGGGTCCTGAAGGGACTGTAGTCTGTCATAGGTCGAGAAGGCGAATAAGGCTTCACAGGAGTGATGTGGGGTCAGGGAGTCAACCTGTTTATGCATTGAAAGTGAATCCGGCTTCACAGGAGTGATGTAGGGTCAGTGAGTCAGTCTGTCGTAGGCTTTGAAATCGAATCTGGCTTCACAGGAGTGATGTGGGGTCAGGGAGTCAACCTGTTTATGCATTGAAAGTGAATCCGGCTTCACAGGAATGATGTAGGGTCAGTGAGTCAGTCTGCCATAGGCTTTGAATATGAGTGGGTCTTTTTTCAGTTGTGAAAAGGCCTTTTGATTTCTTGAGGAATGAAAAGGATAAAGGATATATGGATATTAGATATGCGGATGGCTCCTTACAAAAGGAGTTCTATAGGGATAAGGATGTAAAGGACGGTTATTTAAGCTTTGATAAGGGGATTCCTTTCATCCGTTTTCACAGCTTAGAGGAGCTGGACTGGCTGGAGGCTGGTTTCTCCACCAGACTAGGAGGGGTCAGCCAAGACTATCTCTCTTCCTTAAATCTAAGGCTTTCCTCTGAGGATTCCAAGGAGAATCTGCATGAGAATTACAGGAGATGTGCCAAGGTTTTTGAGTCGGACTTGTCTCACCTTATCGTAATGGAACAAGTTCACGGCATTAGGGTGGTGGAAGCAGACCCTGTCATGGTTCTGGGTGAAGATCTTTCGGGGAGAGCCCATGAGACGGACGGCATTATTACAAAGGAGAAAGAACTTGTCCTTTCTGGTACCTATGCGGATTGTGTACCTATTTTCCTTGCTGAAAGGAGAAATCACCAGGTAGGAATGGTTCATTCCGGATGGCGGGGAAGTGTGGGGAAAATCGGGGAGAAGGCGGTTCAAATGATGTGTCAGGCACCGGGAACGGCCCCTTCTGATATTATTGCTGTCATAGGACCATCCATTTCTCAGGCTAATTATGAGGTGACAGGAGAGGTAGTTGACCAGTTTACAAAGATTTTTTCTTCCTCGGATTTAGATATTATTGCGGAGAAGACAGATGAGGTCCACTACCAACTGGACCTCTGGGCCGCCTGCTTTCTATATTTGAATCAGGCGGGAATTCCTGAGGAACAGATACATTTCTCAGGAATCTGTACCTTTGATAATCCTGAGATATTCTATTCCCACCGCTATACCAATGGCAGGAGAGGGAATATGAATGGCTTTATAAAGAGGATTAGCTGAGGGGCATTTCTCAAAGGCAATTACTAATTCCTGAGCCAGGGATTCTGCAAATTATGATTTTGAATACAGGGTTTATTCGTGATTGTTGAAAGGAGTCATGAAATGAGGAGAAGAATTGTGGTTCGACAGATAGCGGCGGTCATGCTTTCGGGTATCCTGCTCCTTACTGGCTGCGGAAATAACAAGGATACAGGTGGCGTGGACAAGTCGGTTTCAGTAGAAGCCGGGACAGATTCTCAGGATAAGGGGCCTAGCAAGGCTTCTGAACAGGAAGATTCCGGGGCGGAAGTGTCCAAGCAGCAAGGAGGCGGGGAAGAGGGATCTTCGGAGGCTGCTTTGACCCAGGAAGATACAGCCGCTTCTGATGCTGAGCCAACAGAAAGCAGCAAGGAGACGGATTCGACTCTGACTTTGGATAAGCATCCTGAAGTATATGTGGAGAATCAGGAATGGAGATGGTGGGATGAGAATTTCAAGAATTATCATATTCTCTATTCCCTGGAGTCAGCCAAGCTTTCCAAGGAAAGTGAGAGTCAGTTCCCGGTTCTTGCCGAGGCCTTGAAAGACTATACGGATAAGAAACGCAAGAGCGAGGAGGCGGATTTCAATAGTTTTGGAGAAGACTGGGAGAAATCTGGGGAGGGTGAGACTCTGAAGGAGGATGACATCTACGAGCACAAGAGAACTCTTTTCCTCCGCAGGGCAGACGGAAAGATATACAGCTTTGCGGAAAGGCTGGACCAAACGGAACCTCATTCAGAAAGCAGGACTCACTGGGAGGCTCATACTTTTGATGTGGAAACAGGAAAGGAGCTGAATCTTTCTGATTTTGTAGACGATGAAGAGGCTCTTTTGGACATTCTATATAAAAGGGCTGCCCGGCATACCATGAATATGAACGGGTATGAGGAGAACGGGATGGAGGAGGAAAAGGCCCTAAGGGATACCAGGGAGGTTATAGAAAACATCAAGGAGGAGAAGGGGTTAAATTTTACAGTCGATCCTTACGGTATTTCCTTCTACTTTGATACTTACGGGCTTTGGTTATTTCCCTTTACAGAAACGGTCCTCTTTTCAGAGGATACGGATGGAAAGATCTTTAAGGAGGATATCTGCAAGGCTGCGGACGACTGGATGATGCCCATTGACCTGGGGCAGGGATTCACAATGGATCTGAACGGGGACGGTCAGGCAGATGACTTTAGTGTAAGCGAAAAGTATGAGGGAGAACTCATTACCGGGCTGTATTTCACCTTGCATCAAGGAGAAACGATGTTTTCTGTGCCGACGGATGGAACAGCCTATGAAATGAGAGCCTTCCTTGTTCATGCCAATGATAACTATTGGGTACTTTCAGAATATACTTCTTCAAATGGGGGAGCGGTGGATCTCATTTCACTGGAAGGAGAGGTGGCACTTCTGTCAGACCGAATTGAAGGAGGCAGTATTGCTGTTCTTCCGGATGAAGAGACCGATTACAGTATTGTGGAGACTTCGCCTTTGGGCCTGCCCTTGGATCCCAATCACATTAAGGTGCTTATCCGGGATAAGGGGGAGGAGAAGGAAGTTTCCGTGAATGGAGAGGGGAAGCTGGAGGCTGTTGAAGGGACCGGGAGCCCCGAATCAGAAGCTTCTCAGAAGACCTATTCCAGTGAGATTGAGGCCTATTCAGATGTCCTTTCTGCTTATCAGGAGATGCAGTCCGGAGGGTCTGACAGCAGGCTTTCTGAGATGGGATTTCACACGGCCCTCTCGGATATGGGATGGCCGGGACTTCCGGCGCCTGAGATGGAGAAAAATGTAGGTTATTGCCTATATGATGTGGATGATAACGGAGTAAAGGAACTTATTATCACATATTTGGATTCCATATATGATATCTATGGATTTGACGGGGAAAAGCCAGTCTATGCTTACGGAACCACATATCGTGGGGAAACGGCCCTCTTTGAGGATGGCATGATACAGAAACTATGGGGTAGTAATTCTGGGGCTTCGGAAACCTGGTATAAGATGGATGGAAATATTGGATTCTACCTGCCTCTGGTGGATAGAATCTATAGCCCCACGGAGTATGGTTCGAATAAGGACGGTACGGAGTATCATATCTATGGGGACGAGAAGGATTGGGAAGAGATTGAGAGATTGTATAGGGAGGGCGGAAGTCTTCCTGTGTGGGTATATGAATGGAATGATGTAATTTCAGAGAAGGAATTCAAGCAGTACTCTTCCTCGGCAAAAGAGGTGAAGCTGCAAGGAATCCAGCCCTTGTCGGAGTATAATGGACTGTAAGGACCATAGGTGCTTTTCCTGGGCCTGGCAAAAGAGGTGAAGCTGTATGGGGGATGTAAGGAGATAATTTATCCCTGCTGAAAATATTTATAATTCGGCATTTGTGGGTTTTATTGATAATTAGACTTTGGATGAATTCTTTTTGTTTAACTGAAAGGAGATAGATATGGAAATGGAATATTGCATGTTTTGCGGTACCAGGCTCCGCTATAAGGAACTGGAAGGAGAAGGCTCAGTTCCTTTCTGCGATAAATGCGGGGAATTCCGCTTTCCTGTATTTAATACGGCGGTTAGTATGATTGTTACGAATAAATCAAAGGATAAGATCCTTTTAATCAAGCAATATGGAAAGGACAGATATATCCTTGTGGCTGGATATGTGAATAAGGGTGAGGATGCTGAGGATGCGGTACAGAGAGAGATAAAGGAGGAGACAGGGCTGAACATCCTGGACCTGCATTTCAATAGATCTCATTACTTCAAGCCCTCCAATACCCTTATGCTGAATTTCACAGTAACAGTGGAAGATGAGGTTCTTCATCCCAATCAGGAAATCGACTCCTATCAGTGGTTTTCCCTGGAGCAGGCTAGACAGAATATCTTTAAGGGTTCCCTTGCAGAATCCTTCTTCCTGGGATATCTGGAAGGAACCTATCACTTTAATATTTAATCCCGCGATTTACACGGGATTTGCGAACACCCTTCTTTGTGTAGGCTACGAGCCAAAGTCTCGTCGGCGTGCCTGCACGCCGGGCGAGGCCTTGGCGACAGCCCATTATCGAAGGCTCGAAGGGCCTGAGATGTGGGCAAGGCCCGAATCGGGTAGGGGGTTCCCTCCCCTCTCGATTTATATTTCTATGGTTAATGTTTCTCTATACTGAAAGGAGATAAGAATGAACACTTTTGTCTGTTATGATAAGTGCGGGACCTGCAGGAAGGCAAAGAAATGGATGGATGAGCATGGAATTGAGTATGAAGTGCGTCCAATTAAGGAGGAGAATCCTTCAGAGGAAGAGCTTCGGGAGTGGATTCCTAAAAGTGGCCTGCCGGTTAAGAAGTTCTTTAATACCAGTGGACAGCTCTACCGGAGCATGGGTATGAAGGATAAATTACCATCTATGACAGAGGACGAGGTTATCTCCCTGCTGGCATCAGATGGGATGTTGGTGAAACGACCTATCTTTATTTCGGATGGAAAGGTTCTGGTTGGCTTCAAGGAGGCTGAGTGGGAGGACAAGCTGCTGCCTTAATAAGGTAGGGATTTTGTGCAGGCTGACATTTGGCAATTGGGTTTTCATGGGATTATAAGCATGAAGTGTGCCTAAATCAGAGAAATTGCAGGATTTAGGCACGGTTTCAATGAGATGGCTCTGGAAGGAGAATATATGGGAAGGGTGGTTACCGAAGAGGGCATTACTATTGAAAGCAGGGAAGATACCCTATATTTCAGCGGTATACCTGAGGAGACGGATTATAGGTATGGTTTATTCTCCATTAAGTATGATTTCGAGCACGGCTCCTTTCCTGCAGGAGCCTGGAAGACGGTTAAGGAGGGAAAAGTGAGTTTCTGCCTAAGGGATCGGGGTGAAGGAAACCACTTTGTCTTCGTTGCTTTTGCGGCCGAGAAAAAGGCCTATCCTGACTATGCGGTGAAGTATCTTCTGCGCGTGTATCTGACGGAAGATAACCAGCTAACTTTTCCTTTCTCGATCTGATTTCTGTTTTCATGAATATTATTAACAAGTGTGATATTTAAATATCAATGCGGGGTCAAAGGGAAGAAGGCGGGGCTATTCTGATTATGGGTTTATCTTAATTTGAATGTTCAAGAGGTTTAGTATGCCAAGAATATTAGTCGTAGATGATGAGCCGGATATTTGTCAGATGATTCGCCGCTATGCGGAGCATGACGGCTACGAAACGGTGGGGGTGTCTGACGGCACTGAGGCCGTGGAGATTTGTCAAAAGGAAGATTTTGACATTATTATTATGGATGTTATGATGCCGGATATGGATGGTTATTCCGCCTGTAAAAGGATTCGGGAAAAGAAGGATATCCCGGTTCTTATGCTTTCTGCCAGAGGCGAGGAATATGACAAGCTTTTTGGCTTTGAAGTCGGAGTGGATGACTATGTTACCAAGCCCTTTTCACCAAAGGAGCTGATGGCCAGAATCCGTGTTATTATTCAGCGTCATACAAGGTCGGATACTGGAATGGAAGAGGAGAAAGAAAAGGAAAAGGCATCTTCTATTCTGAAATTGGGTGGCTTGGAATTGGATACGCTTGGTCGCGAACTCTATGTGGATGGCGAAAAGACGGAATTAACCGCCAAGGAGTATGATATTCTCCTTTACTTCATGAATAATAAGGGAATTGTGCTTTCCAGAGATATGATTCTCAGTGCCGTCTGGGGATATGATTATTTCGGAGAAGACCGCACTGTGGACTGGCAGATGAAATTATTGAGAAATAAACTGGGAAAGTATAGGGAGATGATTCATACAGTCAGAGGGGTGGGATACAAATTCGATGAGTAAGGCTAAATCCTTTCGAACTAAACTCTGGCTCTATTTTATTCTATTCGCTACAGTGATTTTTGTGGTCTTATGGCTCTTGCAGACAGTATTCCTGCAGAGCTTCTACAATGGGATGCTGAAGAGGAATACGAGGGAGGCGGCCGAGGAAATAGCCGTGTCCGGGAAAAAAGCCGATTTTACCGCCTTGGTGGACCAACTGAGCTCGGAGAATTCCCTCCTTGTATTTATAACTGATTTAGATGGAAGCATTCTTCATAGTTCGGATGCCTACAAATCATATTATCACGCTTCGGAAAGCTATAAGGAAGCATATCAGGAGGCCAGCGGGGCAGTTGATGGGGAGGATAGTCAGGAGACGGGCGGGAACCCCTATCGACATGAGGAGACCGACGTGGGGAGCGGTAAGGAAAGTCAGATAGTAGGTGCTGAAAGCAGTCAGGAAAATCTGCAGGATGGCAGTGAGGCAGGCGGTTCTGAAAGCAGTGAGGCGGCCGATGCCAACCCCTATCGACATGAGCAGAGTTTGAATTGGCAGGTGGGAAATTACCGCAATCTGCCGGATGGTTATGATGAATTTCTGGAAGAACTGAAAGCAAGCAGTGAGGGCAGGGTGGAATACAGTACGGATTCCCAATTTGTCTACGGCAGATACATGGAGCTGGAGGATGAGGAGAAGGCAGTTCTCTATACCAGCGTTACCCTGGGGGCCGTAGGGGCGGCAGCCTCTATTATCCGCACCCAGTTAATATGGGTTACTCTTCTTTCTATTCTGCTGGCCTTTGTGATTGCCTGGTTTCTTGCCAGAAAATTTGCGATTCCTGTGAAGCAGCTTTCTAAGCAGGCCAAGATGCTGTCGGGTGAGGATTATAAATCAATTTTTGAAAAAGGTTTTTGCAGCGAACTGGACGATCTTTCAGATTCCCTGGATCAGACGGCGGGAGAATTGAAGGAGGCGAGAAACTACCAGAAGGAGCTTTTGGCCAATGTGTCCCATGACCTCCGTACACCGCTTACCATGATAAAAGGTTATGCCGAGATGGTTCGGGATGTTTCCTGGGAGGATGAAAAACAGCGTAATGCGGACACGGAGATTATTATTCGCGAAGCGGACAGGCTGACGGCCCTCGTGAATGAGATTCTAGAATACACGCGCCTGCAGAGCCGAAATCTTGAAAGAGAGCTTGTTGACCTGGACTTCACCAGACTGGTGGAGAATGTGGTGGGCCAGTTTGAGCCCCTTCTCAGTCGGGAGGGCGGTACAGTGGAGAGTGATATAGAGGAGGGCTGCAGGGTTTGTGGAGACAGCCGGCTTTTGACCCGGGCTGTCTATAATTTAGTCGATAATGCCATAAGACATATGGGAGACGAGAAGAAAATATCTGTATCCCTGCATGGAAAAGATAAGGCATTGCTGGAGGTTAGGGATTATGGCGAGGGAATAACAGAGGAAGAGCTTCCCCATATCTGGGAGAAATACTATACCTCTAGGCAGCGTGGACGTAAAGGGGTTTCCGGCCTGGGACTTGCTATCGTAAAGGAGATTGCTGAGATTCATGGGGCGGATTATGGAGTAGAAAGCAGGAAAGGAGAAGGGAGCCGGTTTTGGATTTCCCTCAAATAGAAATGACCCGGGGGGAAGCTCCGGGCCATTCCTTTATTTGTGTAGGCTAGGAGCCAAAGCCTCATGGGACGCTTGCGTCCCGATGAGGCCTTGGCGACAGCCCATCATCGAAGGCCCGAAGGGCCTGAGATGTGGGCGAGGCCAGAATCGAGTAGGGGGTCTTCCACCCCTACTCGATTAGCACAAGACCGGCAAGCGAATGCATGCTTGCATGCAAATTCATTTGCCGGTCGTAAGAACATGGAGCACGAAGTGCGGAATGTTCGCGTGCGAAATCGAGTAGGGGAGTTTCTACCCCTACTCGATTTGGGATGAGATAGGGAAAAACG
>JAILCB010000075.1 GCA_024680595.1 Lachnospiraceae bacterium
ACGGAAGGTGTGCCTAAATCCAGTAGAAGAGCCGAAATTAGGCACAGGAAACATGATTTGTCCCGGTGCTGCGGGGGTCCGAAAGACGGAAAGTGTGCCTAAATCCAGTAGAAGAGCCGAAATTAGGCACAGGAAACAAGATTTGTCCCGGTGCCGCGGGGGTCCGGAAGACGGAAGGTGTGCCTAAATCCAGAGGAAGAGCCGAAATTAGGCACAGGAAACATGATTTGTCCCAGTAAGCGTTCGGATTTATGGATTTTTTTGAATTTTCGAAAAATTCTCCGTAAAATAGAATGAAACGTTTAATTTTGCTAAGGATGTCGGTTAGCAATGGACTAGCTAATTGCCTTTTTTACTTTCATGGGAGATTTGACGCGATCACTGATGGAGAATATAATAGGCACGAGCAGACAAGGGCGCCTGACGATGGCCTCAGTCTGCTTTTTTTATAGGCGATGAGCCGAAAGCCGTAGTGCAAGCTTGTTTGCAGACCACGGCTTACGGCGAAAGCCCATCATCGAAGGCCCGAAGGGCCTGAGATGAGTGCGGGGCCTGAGATGAGTGCGGGGCCCGGGATGAGTGCGGGGCCGGAATCGAGAGGGGGGCTATCCCCGCTCGATTGTAGACTACGAGCCAATGCCTTGTCGGCGTGCTTGCACGAGCGCGAGGCACAAAGCGCGACCCATCAAAGACTGGCAGGCCCGGGATGTGGGCAAAGCCAAATCGGGTATTATATGGAAAAAGGAGAGCGTGAAATGAGAAATCAGTGGATTCTAGCGGCGGCGGCGGTACCTTCATTGAAAATTGCCGACGTCACCTACAATACAGACCAGATTCTGAAGGTGATCCGGGAAAACAGGGAGTGCGGCATTATTGTATTTCCGGAATTGTGTGTGACAGGCTATAGCTGTGGAGATCTGTTTGGCAGTAGATTATTATTAGACAAGGCAGAGGATGCCATGTTTGAAATCGCCTGGGCAACGGAAGGCCTTGAAGGACTTACTCTAGTAATTGGCCTGCCAATACGTCTGGACAATAATCTCTATAACTGCGCCGCCATCATTTCACAGGGCAGGGTTCGCGGCCTGATACCAAAACAGTATATTCCCAGCTATTCCGAATTCTATGAAGGCAGGTGGTTTTCTTCCGGAAAGGGGATTATAGACAGGACCCTTGAGCTTCACGGCGAAAGCATCCCCTTTGGCGTGGATATCCTTGCGGAGGATAGGGAAAGCGGCGCAGTGCTGGGAGTGGAAATATGCGAGGATTTGTGGGTGCCGGATAAACCCAGCACGCATTTGTGTCTTGCAGGGGCCAATATCATTGCCAATCCCTCGGCCTCCGATGAATTAATTGGAAAGCAGGAATATAGGAGACAGCTGGTGGGTCAGCAGAGCGGATCCTGCTATTGCGCCTACATATACGCTTCCTCCGGTATGGATGAGAGCAGTACGGACCTGGTTTTTTCGGGACATACCCTGATAGCCCAGAGCGGCAGGCTTGTGAATGAGGACATATTCCCTACGCGGCCCTCGCTGACTACAGCGGCCGTCGACCTAGCGATGATTCAGCATGACAGAATCCATCAGAATACATTTGATGATAGCATCAATAAGTCATACCGAAGGGTAAGTGTAGGCATAGGGGCTTTTGGCGGGAAAGAATTATCCGCTATAGAGATGGCGGATATCCTGAAGAGTCTGTCCGTGTCGATTGACCGGAATCCTTTTGTACCTGAGGATGATGTAGAGAGGGGAGACAGATGCAGAAAAATCCTCCGCATCCAGGCCAACGGTCTGGCTACGCGGGTCAGGGCGACGGGAATTTTTAATCTGGTGATAGGAATCTCCGGCGGCCTGGATTCAACCCTCGCCTTGCTGGTCTGTGGGGAGGCAAGGAAAATTGTGCCTCAAATCCGCATTCTGGCCTATACCATGCCTAATGAAGGGAATACATCAGGCCTCACCTACAGAAATGCAAAGAAATTAATGCAGCTCATTGCGGATGAAACATATGAGCTTGCCATACATAAGGGTGTTCAAATGCATCTGCAGGATATCGGCCACAGTCCGGACTATGAGGGGGAGGGGGATGCCACCTATGAAAATGCCCAGGCCAGAATGCGGACCTATATTCTCATGGATGCGGCAAATATGAGGAAGGGGCTGGTGGTAGGCACCGGAGACCTGTCCGAGCTGGCACTGGGGTGGTGCACATATAATGGGGATCATATGTCCATGTATGCGGTAAATGCATCTATTCCCAAGACCCTTGTGCAATATATCTGCCGCACCTATGGTGAAACCTGCCAAAATGAGGACTTGAGGGAGGTGATTTTCTCGATTTGTGATACGCCCATAACCCCGGAGCTTACCCCTAATGACGGGGGTAGAATTGCACAGATGACAGAAGAGAAGATAGGCAAATACGACCTGAATGATTTCTTTCTCTACTATACCCTTCGCTATGGCTTTGAACCCTCCCGGTCCCTGGCTTATGCCATGAGGGCCTATCCTGATCTGGATCATGAGCAGATAAAAAATGCGGCAAAACGCTTTTTCAGCAGATTTTTCACTCAGCAGTTCAAGAGAAGCTGTCTGCCGGATGGCCCTAAGGTGGGCAGCGTCTCCCTGTCTCCAAGAGGCGATTGGCGTATGCCCAGTGACGCCTCCATGCATATGTGGCTTAGGGACCTGGAAGAAGAGCAGTGAAGGAAGTATAAGCCGTTCCTCCGCTTCAGATGCATTGGAATTAAGGTGGGCAGCGTCTCCCTGTCTCCA
>JAILCB010000078.1 GCA_024680595.1 Lachnospiraceae bacterium
CATAAATGAGGATGAATGACGAGTTAGGAGCGAATTACACGCCAGATCTCAGGTGCGAAACATAAATGAGGATGAATGACGATTAAGGAGAGTATGTTATGGACGAGAAAGAGATGCAAAAGCTGCAGGAGAAGGCCGGTATCCTGATTGAGGCCCTGCCTTATATCCAGCAGTTCAATAGGCGGATTATAGTGGTAAAGTACGGCGGTTCCGCCATGACATCGGAGGTTTTACGCGCCAATGTAATCAAGGACGTCACCCTATTAAAACTGGTAGGATTTAAGCCCATCATTGTCCATGGCGGCGGCAAGGAGATTAGCCGTTGGGTGGGAAAAGTCGGCATGGAAGCCAAGTTTTTCAATGGTCTCCGGGTGACGGATGCGGATACCATGGAAGTCGCGGAAATGGTTCTGAATAAGGTGAATAAGGAGCTGGTGAAGCTGGTGGAGGAGCTGGGAGTCCGGGCAATCGGTATTAGCGGCAAGGACGGCGGCCTCCTCAAGGTGCAGAAGAAGATGCCGGAGGGTAAGGATATTGGTTTCGTAGGTGAAATAAAGGAAGTGGATCCCAAGATTCTCATGGATCTCTTGGAAAAGGACTTCCTGCCCATTGTCTGTCCCATCGGTATGGATGATAAATATGATTCCTATAATATTAATGCGGATGAGGCGGCCTGTGCCATTGCGGAAGCGGTTCACGCGGAAAAGCTGGCTTTCCTCACGGATATTGAGGGGCTTTATAGGAATGTGGCCGAGAAGTCAGGTTTTATTTCTAGAATTACGGCAGACGAGGCGGAGAAGCTCTTGTCCGACGGAATAATTTTTGGAGGAATGATTCCCAAATTGGAGAATTGTATTAATGCAGTCAGGGGCGGCGTTAATAATGTGCATATTCTGGACGGCAGAATCCTGCATTGCCTCTTACTGGAAATCTTTACTAATCAGGGGATTGGCACAGCTTTGGTGAAGGAGTGATATATGATGAGTGACGAGATGAATTATATGGAACTGGGAGACAAGTATTTTCTGCATACCTATAACCGTTTTCCCATAGTTCTGGACAGGGGAGAGGGCGTATGCCTCTATGATGTAAATGGCAAGGAGTATCTGGACTTTGCCGCAGGAATTGCGGTATATGCATTGGGATATGGAAATAAGGCCTATAATGAGGCCTTGAAAAAGCAGATTGATAAGCTGATTCATACCTCTAATCTCTATTACAATGCGCCGGCGGCCGTGGCTGCCCAAAAGCTCTGCAAGATTACAGGAATGGATCGGGTTTTCTTCACGAATAGCGGAACTGAGGCCATCGAGGGGGCCATTAAGTCTGCCCTGAAATATGCCTATTCCAAGAGCCCTGCCAAAGATTATGAGATTATCGCCATGGAAAGCTCTTTCCACGGGCGGTCCATGGGCTCCCTTTCTGTAACCGGAAACGAGCATTACAGGGAGGCTTTCGGACCCGGAATTGGAAATATCCGTTTTGCCAAGTTTAATGATATACAGAGTATCAAGGATCAGACGAATGAAAAAACCTGTGCGGTTATTCTGGAGACGGTACAGGGAGAGGGCGGTATCCATCCCGCCCGGGCGGAATTTATTAAGGAGCTTAGGGCTTTCTGCACGGAAAAGGACATTCTGCTTATCTTGGACGAGATCCAGTGCGGAATGGGCCGGACAGGCCATCTTTTCGCTTATGAGGCCTATGGAATTCTGCCGGATATTGTGACGGTGGCAAAGGCCGTGGGCGGCGGCTTCCCGGTGGGGGCCTTCCTTATGACGGAGCGTGTGGCGGAGAAGTCCCTCTGTCCCGGAGATCACGGCTCCACCTATGGCGGAAATCCCCTGGCCTGTGCTGCGGTGAATGAGGTGCTGCGCCAGTTTGAAGAGCGGGATATTGTGGGTCATGTGAAAGAGCTGACTCCTTATCTGGAAAAGACGCTGGATGGATTAAAGGAAAAGTTTGATTGCATTACCGATAGGCGGGGGGCCGGCTTCATGCAGGCTCTGGAGTTTAATAAGCCTGTGGGTGATTTGATAAAGGCCGCCCAGGCTAAAGGCCTGCTGCTCATTAGTGCCGGCAGTAATGTGCTTCGCCTGGTGCCTCCTCTTGTCATTGAGAAAGAAGCCATTGACAAGATGGCGGCGATTCTGGAGGAGTGCCTGAAATAATTTATCCGAATGCGGCAAGGAAAAATGATGTTTTTTACAAAAAACACTTGCATTCATGAAATCTTTCTGATAGAATACGACCGTTGTGGTCTGTTCAAGACAGGCGAATCCTGAAAGGCGAGGAGGTGTTATCATGGCAAAATGTTCAGTTTGCGGCAAGAGCGTTCATTTTGGAAATAGAGTCAGCCATTCACATAGAAGGTCGAACCACATTTGGAAGTCGAATATTAAGCATGTGAAGTGCAAGGTTAATGGCGCTGCTAAGCGGATTTATGTATGTACCCGCTGCCTGCGTTCCGGAGCGGTGGAGCGTGCGTGATTTTTGAGAATTGTATTAGATTGAGATAATCCTCCTGCAAATAGCGGGAGGATTTTTCTTTATCGCAGAGCCGCCGAGATGAAATTTGTCGGCTAAAGCCGACCGGCGGCTCGCGGACGGAGAGGGTGCGATTTGCATCTTCCCTCGATTGCTTGCCCGCCAGAGAGCCAGATCCCTACCGCGGTTTTGCGCATCGGAGAGCCAGATTCTCACCGCGATTTTGCTCGCCGGAGGATCTGATTCCCGTGGCAATTCTGCGCACCGGAGAGGTAGATTCCCGTGGCGATTTTTACGCGACGGAGAGCCAGATTCCTATCGCGATTTTGCTCGCCGGAGAGCCATATTCCCGCCGCCAACCTTGATTATGATATGAGCTTTTGCTCTTAAATCTAATGAAAAATGTAATAATAGCCGAAATACTATCAGATATACAAAAATAACCTATAGAGGAGCTGCATTAATGAGACATAATTTGAATTATAGATTATTTGCAACAGTGCTTACCGCCTTTTTGGTGATAAGTCCGCCAAAGGCTATGGCAGGAGAAATTATTGCTTCAAGTCAGAAATCCCAGGAGGAAAGCGGGTCTGCAGTTACAGAATCCCAGGAGGAAAGCGGGTCTACAGTTACAGAATCTCAGGAGGAAAGCGGGTCTACAGTTACAGAATCCCAGGAGGAAAGTGGGTCTTCAGTTACAGAATCCCAGGAGGAAAGCGGATCTTCAGTTACAGAATCCCGGGAGAAAAGTGGGTCTTCGGTCATAGAGTCTCAGGGAACGGAGGATGCAGGTTCTCAGAGCGTGTCACAGCAAACCTCATCTAATCAAATTCAGACGGGTCTTCAAGAGGAGGAATGTTCGGAATGTCTGGGTTCTGTCATTCCGGTGGACTTTGAAGTGCCGGAGCCCTATCATCCGGCAGGGTTCTGCGAAAGCTCCAGTCTGCCGTCCTCATATTCTTCCCCTACATCGACTATAAAGAATCAGGGTTCCTGGAATTTGTGCTGGGCCTTTTCCATGTCTACGATCCTGGAAAAATCAGCAATGTCAGCTGGCTTGTATGATACTTGCCGCTTCAATGAATTCCAGATTTATGATGCCCATGATAATAGCAATAATTACAGTGACCCCCTTGGTTTGACTGACGGGGATTATGTAACACGGCTCAGTGACGATACGGGCGGAAATGCTTACTTCACCATGTGGGAAATCGCCAGTCTTGTTTCTCCGGTATCCGGTTCCGACAGCACAGGTCCTTTTGGAAGCTACAATGAAAGGACCCTAAATCCCAAAAGTATCTGTATTCTGGATCGGGATGATACGGATGAGATTAAGCAGGCTATTAAGGATTATGGAGCCGTCCATGTGGCTGTTTACGCAACAAAAAACAAAACTAGCAGTAGGGAAAAGGGTACTTATTTCTATACTTCTACAGATATGGGCGTGAATCATGCGGTTACTCTGGTGGGATGGGATGATTCCATAGAGGCCTCCAATTTCTGGGACAACAATACGGACTCCTCCACTAACCCCAGCTCCGACGGGGCCTTCCAAATCCAGAATTCCTGGGGCACCTCCTGGGGGGATGACGGCTATGGCTGGCTTTCCTATGAGGATGTATCCTATGATTATCTTGTAGCTATAGAATCGGAAAGTGCGGATCATTTTGATAATTTCTATGAATATGACGGGAGCTTTGGGGCTCTGAAGAATAGTTGCAAAAGAGCAGTCAATGTCTTTACGGCCGCAGCCAATAGCGATGGGAAGGAGCTGATTATCGGGGCGGGGTGCGGAATATATACACCGGGTTCCTATCAGGTGGAAATATATGACTGTAGTGAAACAGATGCAACTGAGGCAATTTATGATTCTAGTAAACTCCTTACATCGGAGACATTAACGGTTCCGTATGCCGGCTATTATACTCTGGATTTCCCCACAAATCCCCTGGTTCTGGAAGGAGAGAAATTTGCCATTTCCCTTAGGAGGACGGATGGGAAGACATTCTCCGTATTTGTGGACGCCAGTTATAATAATGGGGATTGGATTGAATTTAATACTAGTTGTGCATCCGGACAGAGCCTCTATGTCACTCCCATCGGCAGAATTGTTGACTGCACGGATTTGGACTCGGATGGAGATGAATATGCTAATGCCCGGCTGAAGGTATTTACAGATAATGAAAACAGTGCGGAATTTGACCTGACGCAGGCGGAAATTACTATTGATGACAATCCCCTTTATTATACCGGACAGGAACTGGAGCCCTCCCTTAAAGTAAATATTGATTCTCATACTATCCCATCCACCTATCTGGAATATAGCTATTCGAATAATGTGGAAGTGGGGGAGGCGGAGGTCACGGTGACCGGGTCCCAAAGCTATATTACCGGCAGCAAGACGGTCTCCTTTAATATAGTGGCTGCCCCTCTTTCCCGCTGTCAGAATACCTCAGGGGATATGACCGGCAATTTGTCTGATCAGGAGGCGAAAAAGCTTTTGGGCCTGACCTATAATGGGATTTCCCTGCAGGAGGGGACGGATTATGAGGTCATATCGGCCACCGGAGGCGCCCAGGACGGAGGATATGTCTTTACCCTAAATGGCCTGGGAAATTATAGCGGTGACAAGGAGGTCATGGTTTCCTATACAGGATATACAACGGTCTCCGTCAACCTCTCCAATACGGGCTATATTCTAAATTACACTCCGAAAACCTTCTATGACGGCAGAAAGCATGTATGGAGTCTGGACAAGAATAATAAGAGCAAGAATAATGATATGGTTGTGACCATTACGGATTCCAACGGAAAGGAGCTTCCTACAGGCACCTATAAGGTTTCTTTCCACAATAGCAAAAAGACCTCTGTCACGGCGGACGGGGAGGAGAGAATTCTGGAAAACGCGAACAAATTTCCCTATTTCACTGTAAAGATAAAGGGTTCTTCGTATGCCACATTAAAAGCGGCCCTGAAGAATAGAAGATTCTATTTCGATATTCTGCCGGCCAGGCTGAGTGAAGACAGTATCATTGTGAAGAAGACGCCGTTTATCAAGAATGGAAAGGTCAAGAAGCTGAACGGCCTCTATTACCTGCATGGTACAGGGGGATATCCGGTCAAGATGAAGTACAAGAATAATACAGACACGGACTTTAACTATGAGGTTTCTGAAAACTCCATTGTACTGGGGGGGAATAATAATTTCTGCGGCAGTGCGGAGGTGGCTTTGAAATAGGGATCATACAAAGCTTTTCTATCGGGGACAAGGCATCTGAAAATGCCGATGATTTGGGGAAAATCCATACATGGCTTTTCTTTTTCGGGAAAACACGCTATAATTATATATTGCAAATTTTTGAGGAGGCATAATTGAGTATGAAAGGTCGAATCAATACGGAACTTGGAACTATTGCGATTGATACAGATGCGATTTCCCAGTACGCAGGAACGGAAGCCATGGCCTGCTTTGGTATTGTGGGCATGGCCAAGATTTCCATGCGGGACGGCATCGTAAAGATGCTGAAAAAGGACAGTCTGGGACGTGGCATTAATGTCTTTATTAAGGACAATAAACTATATGTTGATTTTCATGTAATTGTATCCTACGGGGTCAGCATTAAGGCCTTGGCTGAGAATCTGGTGGAATCCGTGAAGTACAAGCTGGAGAAGTACACCGGGTTTGCGGTTGAGCGCATCAATATTTTTGTAGAAGGGGTGCGGGTCATCGACTGAGAATAAAGCATTTATCGGCTTATAATGCGGTTTTAGGAGGAATTTGGTTTGTCCATTGAGAAAATAGACGCCAAGGCGTTCCGGCAATGCTTTTTTTCTGCTGCGAATGCCTTGAATAACAAAAAAGAAATCATTAATGAGTTAAATGTTTTCCCGGTTCCCGACGGAGATACGGGCACCAATATGACCATGACCATTATGTCTGCTGCCAGAGAGCTGGAGTCCCTGCCGGAGAATGCGGATATGAAGGCTGTGTGCAAGGTGGTATCCATGGGTTCTTTGAGAGGGGCCAGGGGAAATTCCGGAGTCATTTTGTCCCAGATTCTGAGGGGCTTTACTAAGGGGATTATTGATTACGAGGAGCTGACTCTTCCTGTCATTGCCTCCTCCTTTGCTAAGGGTGTGGAGACTGCCTATAAGGCGGTTATGAAGCCCAAGGAGGGCACTATTCTGACTGTTGCCAAGGGTATGGCGGACAAGGCTCTGGAACTGTCCAGACGCAGTGATCTGTCTCTGTTGGTTTTCGGAGAACAGGTCCTGAGCTATGGAGAGGAGGTTCTCTCCAAGACTCCCGACATGCTTCCGGTTTTGAAAGAGGCAGGAGTGGTGGATTCCGGCGGCCAGGGCCTTATCGAGGTCATGCGGGGGGCGGTACTGGCGATTCAGGGAAAACCTGTCGCCCCTGCCGAGGATGGGGTTGCTAAGGGTAAGTCTGTCTCCGGGGCTCCTAAGACGTCTTCTCCTCAGGGGGCTAGGCGAGAGGCTGTGGAGCAGGCGGACATTAAATTTGGCTACTGCACGGAATTTATTGTCATGGCAGACAAGCCTCTGGATGAGAAGGAGGAAACCAAGTTCAAGAAATTCCTGGAGTCCATCGGTGATTCCATAGTCTGTGTGGCTATGGATGATATGGTCAAGGTCCATGTTCATACCAATCACCCGGGGCTGGCCTTTGAAGAGGGCCTGAAGTATGGCGCCCTTACCAGTATGAAGATCGATAATATGCGGGAGGAGCATCATGAGAGACTCTTCCGCATGGAGAATGACGGCAGTTATGAGGAGATTGAGGGAAGCGCTACCGGAAAGGTGGATAATGGAGGTGGCCGGAAGGGGGATTCGGACGGTAAAAAGCCTGTCTTTGGGGATGAAGCGTCTCTGACAGGAAAGAACGGGGCTTCCGGAAAGGCAGATTTTGCCGGAGCCGATGAAAAGGCCGTATCGGGCGCCTCCTCAAAAAAAATGCCCTATGGTTTTATTACCGTCTGTGCGGGAAAGGGCCTGAGTCAGATATTTACGGAGCTGGGTGTTAATTGTGTGATTTCCGGCGGCCAGACTATGAATCCCTCTACCCAGGACATTTTGAATGCTATCAATAGCATAAATGCTGAAACTATTTATATTCTGCCTAATAATAAGAATATTATTCTGGCGGCCAACCAGGCGGGCCACCTCTGTGAGGATAAGCATATTATTGTGATTCCCTCCAGTACCATTCCCCAGGGAATTGAAGCCCTCATTAATTTCATTCCCGATCACACGCCGGAGGAGAATGAGAGGGATATGAGGGATTCTCTATCCAGCATAAAGACCGGGGAACTTACCTATGCTGTCCGGGATACGGAGATTGACGGCCATAGGATTTACCAGGGCGATATGATGGCTATTGGGGATGAGGGAATCCTGGCGACGGGAAAAGAGCTGGAGCCTACGGTTTTCAAGATGCTGGAGGCCATGGTGGAAGAGGATTCTGAGTTAATTACCATTTATTATGGTGACAGGGTGGAGACGGAAGAGGCTGAGGCTTTGATGGAGAAAATCCAGGAGAAATATCCCGAATTGGAGGTAGATATCCACGAGGGAGATCAGCCGGTTTATTATTATATTATTTCTGTAGAATGAGTCCGATGGGGTCTTGGGCCGGGACTGCCAAGGCGCGGGTTTGGCGGAGAACGCGGCTGGGGCATTTCCAGGTTTGGGATCCGTCTCGACTTGGAGCTAGATATCCAATTGGGGCCCAGTCCGGAACTGCCAAAGCATGGATTCTGTGGAGGATGCACCGGGCATTTCCAGGTTTGGGATCCGCCTCGACTTGGAACTAAATTAGCCAGATAATTATTATAATATTTCAGTAGAATGAGTCTGATGTGGTCTTGGACCGGGATAGCGGAAAGCGCGGGTTTTTGCGGAAAACGCGGCTGGCATTTCCAGGTTTGAGATCCGGATTCGGGGGACAGCTATGACACTTCCCTGGAATGAACCTATATCTATAATAAAAGGAATTGGAGAAAAGACATCCACTCTGTTTCATCGGGTGGGAGTCTTTTCTTTATGGGATCTTCTCCTGTATTTGCCTAGAGACTATGCCCGCTATCCGGAGCCGGTGGCACCGGATTCGATTCGTCCCGGTATGCAGGCGGCGGTCCGTCTTACCCTGAAATCCTCACCCACGGTGAGCCATTTTCGTGGACTTACTATATTGAATGCGGTGGGCCAGGCGGGAGAGGCCAGGCTGGGTTTGACTTGGTTTAATATGCCCTATCTGAAAAAGACCCTAATTCCCGGAATGTGCAGGATTTTCTACGGAAAGGTGTCTATGGGCAGGGCGGGCCTTCAAATTGAGCAGGCCAAGATTTTTCAGGAGGAGGAATACAGGACCCTGATTCCTACCCTTCATCCTGTCTATTCTCTGACCAAGGGCCTTACTTCAAAGGGAATTGCGAAGGCGGTGAAGGCTGCTTTGGACAAGCTGTCCCCTCTGCCAGATCCCTTGAGTGACAGGGAAAGAGAGTCTCTTGGGATTATGGATTTGGAATCGGCCTTTCGGCTTCTTCATTTTCCTAAGGATCCGTCTACTACGGCAGCAGGAAGGAAACGGCTGGTTTTCGATGAATTCCTGTCCTTTCTCATTTCGGTCCGTAGAATGAAAGAGGAAAAGGAGGTTCTGCAGAATTCCTTTCCTATGATTGAGACGGCGGAGACCAAACAGGTGGTGGAGAGGCTGCCCTACAGGCTGACAGGGGCTCAGGAGAGAGTCCTAAAAGAAATTTTTGAGGATTTGGAGGGCAAAAGGGCCATGAACCGCCTAGTTCAGGGGGATGTGGGGTCCGGAAAGACAATTGTCGCAGTCATTGCCCTTATTATGGCGGCTTCCAATGGTTATCAGGGGGCGTTGATGGCCCCTACCGAGGTTTTGGCCTCCCAACACGCCGGGAAGATTCAGGCCCTTCTAGAGGAGTGCGGTCTGCCTTTCAAGACTGTCCTTTTGACGGGTTCCCTGACTGCTGCGGAGAAGAGGAAGGCTAAGGCGGAGATTGCATCAGGGGAGGCCCAAATTATTGTGGGAACCCACGCCCTTATCCAGGATAAGGTTCAATATCAAAACCTGGCCCTGGTTATTACCGATGAGCAGCATCGGTTTGGCGTGAGGCAAAGACAGACCCTGGCGGATAAGGCCGGAGAATCCGGAGCTGGGGCTGGTGGGAGCGATGGGACCGGGACATCTGAAGCTGGGTTTGGAACATCTGAGACTGGTGCTGATGGGACTGGGACATTTGGAACTGAGGCCGATGGGGTCGTTGGGAGTGGGACACCTGAGACTGGAGCTGATGGGTCCGGGACATTGGGAACTAAGGCCTCTGGGGTCGATGGGGCTCGATCATCTAGAACTGGATCCAGTGGGGTCGATGGGTTCGGGACATTCGAGATTGGGGCACGCGAAAGGGATTGGGGAAAAACGGATTTGAGTGCGACGGCCTGTAAGGATGACTGCGCTAGAGTTATTAATGCCCTTAAGGGTGACCTGAGTCAGGC
>JAILCB010000128.1 GCA_024680595.1 Lachnospiraceae bacterium
TACTCGATTGTAGGCGCCGAGCCGAAAGCCGTGGTGCAAGCTTGCTTGCAGACCACGGCTTACGGCGACCGATCATCATCGAGCAAGCTTGCTTGCGAGATGATAGCGGCGCAGCCGGAATTGAGAGGGGGGTATTCCCCGGCTCGATTGTAAGCTAGGAGCCTTGCGCCTCGTCGGCGTGCTCCTGCCGGATTAGATTTAAGGCTCAGGGCTGAGGTATAAACTGAGACTTATGGCTTTGAGATTAGAGAGGTTCTGACCGAATAGGAAATAGATTAGGCAGTGGGTATGGAAGGCTAAATAATTGCATTTGCCCGGGAAAGGATTGTAAATATGTATAGCAGAAGGAAATACTTATCTAATAATATACGAAAGCTTTTCTGCGGAGTATTGGGTTTAGCAGTCCTTTGTACGGCCTGCTCCGGCCCCGGCTCCGGTGCCGGTTCGACAGATGTGGCAGAGTCCCTGACTTCATCGGATGAGGCAGGGACGGAGGAAAGCCTGGAGGAATCAGGCGGCTATTCCAGTGGTAAGGAAAATGGCGCCTCCACTACGGAGGGCATCAATGTCCGCCTGACCGGTAAATACTCGGAAAAGGCTATGGACTCGGAATTTGATATCCGGGAGGCCAAAGCCGTTATCTCTTTTGGCGGCAGTGAAATCAGTATGACCGGTGAGGGGGCCGAGATTGACGGCTCTGTGGTCTATGTCCGGGAGAAAGGAACCTATATTCTCAGCGGTACCCTAAATGAAGGCCAGATTATCGTGGAAAACCAGGATGATGAGAATATCCGGCTGGTTCTCATGGGTACGGAAATTTCCTGTAGCACGGCGGCTCCCATATATGCAGAGGATGCCAAGAATCTCTATATTACCCTGGCCAAGGGAATGATGAACCGGATAACGGATACTAGGGACACCATCGTGGATGAGGAAGAGGAGGCGGAATCCCAGGAGGCAGTCCTCCTAAATGACGGAGACCAGGAAGAAACAGAGCAAGATGCCATGGAGGATGAGGAGAAGGATCCCGGGGAACTTGAAGGGGATCTACTCTCTAAAGCCGCTGCGGCGGATGGGGCAATCTTTTCCCGCTGCGATCTTTTCATAAATGGCAGTGGCAGTCTGGAGCTCAAGTCCTCCGGAAATGACGGAATTAAGACCCGGGACGATTTGAGAATCATTAGTGGTTATATTAATGTAGAGGCCGCTGATGACGGAATTGTGGGAAAAGATTCCGTGCAGATACTGGATGGCTCCATTCAGGTGACCTGTGGAGATGAGGCGATTTCTTCCACAGAGGATGAGGACAGTGAAAAAGGCTTTCTGGTCATTGATGGCGGGGAATTCTCGCTGGCGTCGGAGGCAGGCCACGGCCTGAAGTCTGTTTTTGCCCTAGTCATAAATGACGGTAAGATCCATATTACTAAGTCAAAGGAAGGCATGCAGAGCCTGAATATTGTTCAGAATGGCGGCCAGGTGGATATTGCTGCCAGTGATGACGGCATTAATGTCTCAGATAAGAGGGCGGGTGCCACAAGTAGTGATGATATGGGCGGCCCCGGCGGCGGTGGCGGCATGGGCGGCCCCTCTGCTAGCGGAAACGGCTTCGGAGGTCCCGGCGGCATGGGAGGCGGAGAGGCTATGCAGATGCCTGATGGCAGCCAGGGCGGTATGGACAGATCCTCCATGAGCGGAAACGGCTTCTCAGGTCCCGGTGCCATGGGAGGTACAGAGGCTATGCAGATGCCGGAAGGCGGCCAGGGCGGTATGGACAGGTCTTCCATGAGCGGAAACGGCTTCGGCAGACGGGGAGACAGGACTGCCAGTGGAAATGGCGGTGGCATGGGCGGCCCCGGCGGCGGTGGCGGCATGGGCGGCGGCTTTGAGAATATAGATGCCGCTCTCGTCATAAATGGAGGAGACTTAACCGTAGACGCAGAGGGGGACGGCCTGGACAGCAATGGGGATATACTCATAAATGGCGGAACCATCCACGTATTTGGCCCCACCGGTGATGGAGACACGGCCATCGACAAAAACGGGGTTTGGGAACAGAACGGCGGAACCCTTTACGCCCAGGGCAGTTCCGGAATGGTTGAGGAAGTGGATTCAGATTTATCTGACGGCTTTTATGTTTCGACCATATTTGATAATTCTGTGCCCGGTGGGACGGATATCATAGTGAGTGATGAGACAGGAAAGGAAATCCTGAGCTTTACGGGTCAGAAGGAAGTACCTTTCGTCTTCTTGTCCTCGGATCTGCTGGAAGAGGGAAAGACCTACATTATCACGGCAGGAGACCAGACTGCGGAGGTGGTTGAAGGAGAGATGGCTACCGGCGGTATGGGCGGACCCGGTGGCGGTATGGGCGGACCCGGTGGCGGTATGGGCGGTCAGGGAGCCGGTATGAGCGGCCAGGGAGCCGGTATGGAGGCCCCGTCAGGGAATGAATAGCGGTAGGGCAGAACCGGAGGGCACCACGAACGGTTCCGGCCCCGGAATGCAGGAAAGATCCGGGTAATTGCATTTTTAATGGCTGTGGGCTATAATTTCATTTGTTTGTTTTGAGTACCTGCCATAATAATGGCGGTTTTGAAGATTTGGAATAATAATTATAGGGAGCGTGGGATTTAGGACTATGGAACAGTCAAGACATTTTATTGAGCAGGAAATAGATAAGGATTTAGCAGAGGGGGTTTATGAAGGGGTGAAAACCCGTTTTCCTCCCGAGCCTAACGGCTACTTGCATATTGGTCATGCCAAATCCATAATACTCAATTATGGGATGGCGGAGGAATATGGCGGCAAATTCAATCTCCGCTTTGATGACACCAATCCCACCAAGGAAAAGCCTGAATTCGTGGAGTCAATTAAAGAGGATGTAGCCTGGCTGGGAGCAGATTGGGAGGACAGACTTTTCTTCGCATCCAATTATTTTGATCAGATGTATGAATACGCCCTGGTTCTGGTTCGAAAGGGAAAGGCCTATGTTTCTGATTTAAGTGCGGACCAAATCCGGGAGTACAGAGGCACCTTGACGGAACCCGGACGGGATGATCCTTACAGGACCCGTACTATCGAGGAGAATCTCCGGCTCTTTCAGGAAATGAAGGAGGGAAAATATGGGGACGGGGAGAAGGTGCTCCGTGCACGGATCGATATGGCCAGCCCCAATATCAATATGCGGGATCCGGTCATCTATCGAATTGCCCATATGGCCCATCATAATACAGGAGACAAATGGTGCATTTATCCTATGTATGACTTTGCCCATCCTCTGGAGGACGCCATTGAGGGAATCACACATTCCCTCTGTACCCTGGAGTTTGAGGATCACAGACCCCTCTATAACTGGTTCGTGAAGGAGTGCGAATGCCCCCATCCCCCCAGACAGATTGAGTTCGCAAAGCTCTATCTAAATAATGTGGTTACGGGAAAACGTTATATCAAAAAGCTGGTTGAGGATGGAACTGTAGATGGTTGGGACGATCCCAGGCTGGTTTCCATTGCGGGACTGAGGAGAAGGGGCTATACCCCGGAGTCAATTCGGCACTTTGTGGAGCTTTGCGGTATTTCCAAGGCCCAGTCCACGGCGGAGATGGGCATGCTGGAGTATTGCATAAGGGAAGACCTGAAGCCCGGGGTCAGGAGGCTTATGGCGGTTCTGAATCCGGTAAAGCTAATTATCGATAATTATCCGGAGGGGAAGACAGAGCTTCTAGACGCCCTTAATAATCCGGAGAATGAGGAGCTGGGCAGCAGGAAGGTAAGTTTTTCCAGAGAGCTCTATATTGAGAGAGAGGACTTCATGGAGAACCCTCCCAAGAAGTATTTCCGCCTCTTCCCCGGTAATGAGGTCCGTCTCATGCATGCCTATTTCGTGACCTGTACAGGGGTAGACAAGGATGAGGATGGCAATATTACCTGCATCCACTGCACCTATGATCCGGACACCAAGCAGGGACCTGAATTCCGGTCGGATAAGAAGGTTAAGGGCACTATCCATTGGGTTAATGCAGAGGATGCCGTGAAGGTGACGGCCCGGCTCTATGAGAACATCGTGGATGAAGAGAAGGGTGTCTATGATGAGGAAGGGAATGTGAATCTAAATCCCAATTCCCTAAAGGTTTGCGATAGCTGCTATGTGGAGAAGGAACTGGGAGAGGCAGTGGCCTTTGACAGGTTCCAGTTTGTGAGAAATGGCTATTTCGTGGCGGATCCCAAGGATTCCATGCCCGGAGCTCCGGTCTTTAATAGGATTGTGTCGCTGAAAAGCTCCTTTAAGCTTTCCTAAGCGGGGCTTAGGGGTATAGAGGGGCTGGAAATACTTTGGGAATTGATAACTTGAGACAGAGAGGGGATCCTGAGACAGAGGACGGATCCGATTATAGAGGTGATGCCGGTTTGGGTGGCCGGCTATGGTTTTGAAAATGGGATTTGTTTTCGGATTACCGATTTAGGTTGAAAAGGGGCGGATACCATTTGGTATCCGCCCCTTCCAATAATAACTCTCATTAATAGGAGCCGGACAGGCTAAACCTGTAATGAATAAAGGGCTCCTGCCGGAGTTCTCAGGCCTTGGAGAACTCGATATTGCCGGACGTTGATTCTGTACTATCTGTTTTTTCAGGAGTTTCGCCTGCCTCTTTTGAATCATCGGAATTGTTCTCGTCAAAGTTCAGGGGAACATATTCCCGTGCCTCGTCATCGGCTTCATTTTTCAGGAATTCCTCGAGATCATCATCGATATTGTCGGAATCCTCAAAAGAATCTTCGGCCTTTTTCTTTTTCAGAAAATAATATGCGCCGGCAGCCGCGCTGGCAAGTGCAGCTAAAGTTACCAATTTACGAAACTTTTTCGCCATGGTTTCTTTTATCCTCTCTTTCATAAGTGTGCGTTGAAAATGCAAGAACAACGCTATTATAAAGTATTTTATGAAATAAGTAAAGATGGCAAGGAGGGTCAATATGACTAGAAATTTTGATGTAATAATAATTGGGGCAGGTCCCTCCGGGATATTCTGTGCCTATGAATTGAAGGAAAAAAGACCGGATCTGTCCATTCTTTTGCTGGAAAAAGGCCGTTCAATTGAAGACCGGAATTGTCCGAAAAGGAAGACAAATGTCTGTGTCCACTGTCAGCCCTGTTCCATTACCACGGGCTTTGCCGGGGCGGGAGCTTTTTCTGACGGCAAGCTGTCTCTGTCTCCTGATGTAGGAGGAAATTTACCTGAGCTTATTGGTTATGAACAAACCAGGGCCGCCATAAAGAGGTCTGATGATATTTACCTAAGGTTCGGGGCAGACAAGAATGTCTATGGAGTAGATAAGGAGAAGGAGATTCGGCAAATCCGGAAAAAAGCAATCCGGGCCAATCTGAAGCTGGTGGAGTGTCCTATCCGGCATTTGGGAACGGAAGAGGGCTATAAGATTTATCAGCGCATCCAAAAAGCCCTGCTGGATATGGGAGTGGAAATTCAATTCCGCACCATGGTGAAAGAGCTTGTTATTAAGGACAATCAGGTTCAGGGGGTGGTCACCCAGAAAGGGGAAGAATTCTATTCCGATCACGTGGTCTCCGGTGTGGGACGGGAAGGGGCGGAATGGTTTTCCGGTCTTTGTGAGGAGTATGGAATTGAGACCATGCCGGGTACCGTGGATGTGGGAGTCCGGGTGGAGGTTCGGGATGAGGTGATGCAGTTCCTCAATGAGAACCTTTATGAGGCAAAGCTGATATATCATACGCCCACCTTTGACGACAAGGTCAGGACTTTCTGTACCAATCCCTCCGGAGAGGTGGCCTCGGAGTATTACGAGAATAATCTGGCGGTTGTGAACGGGCATGCCTATAAGAGTGCGGAATTCAAAACAGAGAATACAAACTTTGCCATCCTGGTTTCCAAGAATTTTACCAAACCCTTCCGGACGCCTATCGAATACGGCAGAAAGATTGCGGAGCTCTCCAATATGCTTTGCGGCGGCGGGATTCTGGTTCAGACCTTTGGTGACTTCAAGAGGGGCAGAAGGACTACGGAGGAGAGGCTTAACCGTGTTAATCTGCTGCCGACTCTGAAGGACGCGGTGCCGGGAGATCTTTCCCTGGTATTTCCCCATCGGATCATGGTAGATATTGAAGAGATGATCTATGCCCTGGACAAGGTGACTCCGGGCATTGCCAGTGAGGAGACTCTGCTTTACGGAGTAGAGGTGAAGTTCTATTCGAATAAGGTTGTGGTGGATAGGGATTTCAATACCAGCGTGAAGGGACTGAAGGCCATGGGAGATGGGGCAGGTGTTACGAGAGGCCTGCAGCAGGCATCTGCCAACGGTCTTTTGGTAGCAGACAGTATCCTGGAGGAGATTTAGGGATCTTTTTGATTTTGTCTTGAATACTTAAAGGAGATAGTAATTATTGATAAGAGGTTTTGATAAAAGATATCCGGCCTTCAGTAATTTGGGCCTATTTCATAGAGGGAGAGGGACCAGGGGAAAAACAGTTAGGAGAAGGTTTGTCCTTGCTGTTTTGATATCCGGCCTCCTCTGTCCCCTTGCCCTGACTGCCTGTGGCGGGGGAGACCAGAAGGAAGTGGTGCTTGTCACGGATTTTGCCGAGAATGAGATCTTTCGGATTGAGGACAAGAGCTGTGTCCTGGAGGAAGCGGATATTTATATGCAGTCCTCGGGAAACCGATATCAGTCCGTGTTTGGCGAGGGGATTTGGACCAGAAACCTGGGAGGCAAGACACTGGGCCAGGAGCTGAAGAATATGACCCTGTCCAGGCTGGCCCAGATTAAGTCCATGAATCTGCTGGCAGAGTCCCGGGGGGTCTCACTGGATGAGGAAGAGGTCAAGAAGGCCGAGGAGGCCGCTGCACTCTATCTGGCATCAAAGGGCGGAGAGAGTTCAGCAAAAAAGGATCAGAAAGAAGGGGGCGGTGGGGCTGCCGGGGCTTCTGTTTCAAAATTGGATTTAATCGAGAGGATGTACTGTGAATATGCCCTTGCAGATAAGGTTTATCATGAGATTACAAAGGATATTAATCCTGAAATCAGTGATGACGAAGCCCGTTCCATAACGGTAAATCATATTCTCATTAAGACCCACTCCCAAAAGGATAATGGTGAAAAGGTGGAGTTTAATGAGGAAGAAAAGGCAAAGGCCAGGGACAGGGCAGAGGAGGCCCTGGCTGCCGCCAGAGAAGGAGAGGACTTTGAGGTCCTAATCGACCGCTACAGTGAGGACGATAAGCGGAGCTATACCTTTAGTAAGGGGACCATGCCTGAGGCCTTTGAGAAAGCGGCCTTTAACCTGGGGACAGGGGAAATTAGCGATATTGTAGAGACAGAGTACGGATATCATATCATTCAATGCGTCAGTACCTTTGATCAGGAAGAAACGGATGCCAATAAGGCCAGGATGATTCGGAAGAGAAAGTCGGAGGAGTTTAACCGGGTTTATGTGAGCTTTGTAAAGGAGATCCGCTCCTATCTGAATGAGGCCCTGTGGGACACGGTGGAATGCAGTTCAGAGGTTGCAGATGGGGGAAACAGTTTCTTTCTCATCTATGATCAGGTTTTTGGTAATGAATAAGGCAAGTTTCCGAATGGGAAAATATAGGTGAAAAGGCCATTTGGGAAAAAAGTATTAGCACTCACTAAAAATGAGTGCTAATTTTTTGTTGACTTTTGACTCCTATGGAATTACAATACACTCATGTGGTTTCCGTGAGGCGTTTTCGAAATTATACCATTTTAGCCTAAGGACCATGAATAGAATATGGCCTGTGACCTATGACTCAGTGGCTTTGGACGGCATTTTCCGCCGGAGCCTGCCAAAGAAAGAGATAATAATCTGGAATTATTCACAGGCAGATTTAGAAAGGGAGTGCTTTTACATGAGCGAAATGCATGGCAATTTATCAATCAGCAGCGAGAATATCTTTCCGATTATCAAGAAATGGATGTATTCGGACCAGGATATTTTTATTAGAGAGCTTGTCAGTAATGGCTGCGATGCCATCACCAAGCTGAAGAAGCTGGAGATGATGGGAGAGTACCAGGCTCCTGCAGAGGAGACCGACGGCACGGAGGGGGCAGGCCTCAAGGGACGGATTGATGTCCTTGTGGACAATAAGGCTAAGACCCTGAAATTCATAGATAACGGTATCGGGATGACCATGGATGAGGTTGATAAGTATATTAACCAAATCGCTTTCTCCGGAGCCACGGAATTCCTAAATAAATATAAGGACAAGACCGATATGGACCAGATTATAGGTCATTTCGGACTGGGCTTTTATTCTGCCTTCATGGTGGCGGACAAGGTTGAAATTGACAGTCTGTCAAGCGGCAAGGATGCCACAGCCGTTCATTGGGAGTGTGAAGGCGCGGGAACAGAGTTTGATATGAAAGACGGCGACCGCACCAGAGTGGGTACGGAGATCACCCTTCACCTCAATGAAGACTGTCTCAAGTTCTGTAATGAGTATGCGGTACGTGAGGTTTTGGAGAAATATTGCTCCTTCATGCCCACGGAGATTTACCTGAAGGATGTGAATGCCGAGCCTCCTAAGCCTACTAAGGACAAGGACGGAAATGAGATTCCCCCTGAAGCGCCCAAGCCCATCAATGATATCCATCCCCTCTGGGCCAAGACTCCTAAGGACTGCACAGAGGAAGAGTACAAGGAGTTCTACCGCAAGGTCTTCCGGGACTACAAGGAGCCCCTATTCTGGATTCATTTGAATATGGACTATCCTTTCAATTTGAAGGGAATCCTTTATTTCCCCAGGATTAATATCGAGTATGAGACCATTGAGGGTGTCATCAAGCTCTACAATAACCAGGTCTTCATTGCGGATAATATAAAGGAGGTCATACCGGAATTTCTCATGCTCCTAAAGGGTGTCATTGACTGCCCGGATCTGCCTTTGAACGTTTCCAGAAGTGCCCTGCAGAATGACGGTTTCGTGACCAAGATCTCCGATTATATCACCAAGAAGGTGGCGGAGAAGCTGTCCGGCATGTGCAAGACAGATAAGGAGAATTACGAGAAGTATTGGGAGGATATTTCTCCCTTCGTGAAGTTTGGCTATTTGAGAAATAGTAAGTTTGCGGATAAGATTAATGATTATATTCTTTTCAAGGATATTTACGGCAAATTCCTGACCCTGCCCGAGTGCCTGAAGCTGGATGAGAAAGCCAAGGAGGAGGGCGAGGCCGCTGAAACTGAGGAGAAGGCGGCAGAGGGAGAAGCTGCCGAGACTAGTGAGGAGACTTCCGAGAACAAGGAAGCCCCGGAGTCTACAGAGGAGACTGCGCAGGCTGAGGGCGCCGTGGACGCGGAGACCGGGGAAAGCGTAGAAGCCGAGGTGGTTGCCGAGGACAAGGAGGATGAGGAAGAGGAGAAGCCTGAGACCATCATATACTATGTGACCAATGAGAAGATGCAGGGACAGTATATTAATATGTTCAAGGAAGCCAAGATGGATGCGGTCATTCTCAGACATAATATTGACAGCCCCTTCATGCAGCAGCTGGAAGCCAGGAATGAGGGAGTGAAGTTCCTGCGAATCGATGCGGATATAAACGAGGCCATGAAGTCTGAGGAGACTGAGGGTGAGACTGAGTCCTTTAAGGAAAAGGCAGAGGCTATCCAGAAGGTTCTGAGAGAGGAATTAAAGAAGGACAAGCTGGAGGTTCAGATTCAGAAGCTCAATAATGAGAAGGTGGCTTCTATGATCACCATGTCCGAGCAGACCAGACGCATGCAGGAGATGATGAGGATGTATTCTATGGGAGGCGGAGGAAATCCGGATGATATCTTTAAGGATGAGGAAGGACAGACTCTGGTATTGAATGCCAACCACTCTCTGGTGAAGAAGGTAATGGAGAGCCCGGAGGATAAGAATTCAAAGCTTATTGCGGAGCAGCTCTATGACCTGGCCATGCTGGCTAATACCCATCTCGCCCCTGCGGACATGAGCCGCTTCATCGAGCGCAGTAATGAGATATTGATGACATTACAGTAATATTAGGGAAAAGACGAAAGGAAGAGGCCCATTGGCGTATATATGCCAATGGGCCTCTGTTTTGTGCAGGCTAGGAGCCAAAGCCTCATGGGACGCTTGCGTCCCGATGAGGCCTTGGCGACAGCCCATCATCGAAGGCCCGTAGGGCCTGAGATGTGGGCGAGGCCCTAATCGAGAGGGGGGCTTTTCCCCCTTGAATTAGGCTGCCCATCATCGAAGACCCTCTGGGCCTGAGATGACGGGCGAAGCCGAATCGAGTTGGTGTCAGCCTACTCGATTTTCATGAGGGTGTTAAATCATTTTCCTAGCTGGCCCGGTGCAGACACAGAACCGGGAAGATTTCGTTAGCGAAGCGAATTTCCCTGTGGAGTAGAACTGTAGAATATAGTCGGGAAGGGATTTGGCCAGATAGAAAAAACGGAGAAAGTGGCTGATTTACCGCTTTCTCCGTGAGTGTATCAATTGAACTATTAGGGGGCGGGAACTGCCTGCTGGGCCGCCGCAGCCGCTGCCGCCGCTGCATCCGCCTGGGCCTGGGCCGCTGCTG
>JAILCB010000175.1 GCA_024680595.1 Lachnospiraceae bacterium
GCGGAAATGTGGTTGAGAGGAGCACAGAAATGAGTACGGCGGGTCACGTACGTACCGTGTCCTTCAATGCCAACGGCCATGGAAGCGATTTGGATGCCCGACGGGTAATATCCGGAAATGCGGTTACTAGACCCGAAGATCCCACAGCCGCAGGCTTTACCTTCATGGGCTGGTACAGGGACAAATCCTGCACGGAGGTCTATGACTTCGGTTCAGAGGTGAATGAGGATATCACCCTCTACGCCAAGTGGGAGCCTGTATATACCGTATCCTTCAATGCTAATGGCCATGGAAGTGCTCCCGCATCCCAGACGGTCTTCTCCGGAAATGCGGTTACTAGACCCGAAGATCCCACGGCTGCAGGCTATACCTTCATGGGCTGGTACAGGGACAAATCCTGCAAGGAGGTCTATGACTTCAGTGCAGGGGTGAATGAGGATATCACCCTCTACGCCAAGTGGGAAGCCAAAAAAACGGAAGTTTCCACCAGGGAGGAAATCATCTCCAGGAACTCGGTCTCCGTGGACAAGGTAATATTGATGTCCGATTGTGAAGTGACATACCCGAGCCTTCTGCCCTATTCCTTTAATAAGGGCAAGTCCAAGGACTTCTACAGGATATTCGGCATGACGGTGTCCTCCAACGGGACCGAATATGCGGTAACCAAGGGGAAGGTGGTCGTTATAAAGATCAAGGACGGGGACGGTACCTATACCCTGGACCATTACCTGCAGATAACCGGCCTCACCCCCATGGAGAAGGGGGAGCCCAAAACCTCCCTCACCAAGGATGAGAAGAAGGCGGCGAAAACCCTGGCCAAGGGGCTGAAAAATGCCACCAAGGTGGACAAGAAGGCGGCCAAGACCGGAGTGGGCAAGTCGACTACGGGAATCCACGTAACCGTCTATCCCTACTCCCTGTCGAATGAGAATGTATCTGACAGCGAGAACGGACTGACCAATCTGGTGCTCTCCGGCAAGCCAGGGAAATATCAGCTGAAGTACACCTTTGTCATGACCAAGAAAACGGGCAAGGTGAAGGACGGCAAGATGGACGCCCAGAAGGATCCCGCCCTTGTTACCTATGACAAGGACAAGGGGATCGTCACCGTGAGCTCCTGCGAGATCCAGGGCAGCATAGCCGTGAGCTCGGGTCAGGTCATCGACAAGACCAAGGACTGAATTATCTTGACGTGGTATGATGTTCATAAATAGCAAGAAAAATGGACTTATGTCTGCATCGGGATTTCTGGAGGCTCCTTGAATTGATGCATGAACACAAGATTCAGTTTACTATTATGGGAAATCCCTTTCATTTAAGAGTAGTTGAGAAGGATTTCCTTATAAGATTGTGCCGGTTTTGTTTCATATTTGTGCCCAATAGCATTTGAATAATTTTGATATTGTATAATAATCAATAGTTAGCTGCTGGTTTTCTGCCATATGCGGGACAGTCCATTCTGTAGAAATTTGCTGCAGTAAACCGCGGCAATAGGTAAACCGCATTTTGGGGGCAGAATTCGTTGCAATAACCTGCCGCAAGAGAGGGTTCGCCCTTTGCGGGGATTAGGGAATATGCTTCTTTAATCCGTAAGAGATGGTTCGCCCTTTGCAGGGATTAGGAATTATGCTGCTATAGGCCGCAACAGAAGGTTCGCCCTTTGCGGGGATTATGGAATATGCTGCTATAGGCCGCAAGAGAGGGTTTGCCCTTTGCGGGGATTATGGAATATGCTGCTATAGGCCGTAATAGAGGGCACTTGTATCTTTTGACTAGGATTGGTGAAGAGGATGATTTTTTTAACGAAGGAAAACCTGACGGATTACTTGAAGGAACATATGGATGAATTGGATTATTCAAAGCCCCTGAGTATTTCTGCGGTAGGAGAGGGTTCGGAGGAAGAGGATGGGGATGGATATCTGAACTTTATTTTCCGGGTAAGTGACGGAAAGCGAAATATTATCGTGAAACAGGGAAGAACCATTGGCAGAAATGAGGGTTTTAAGGATCTTTCTTCTGAAAGGACCCGGCTGGAGTTCGAGTCCATGGCCATCCGAAAGGCCATTGTGCCCGAATATATTCCCGACCTCTATTTCTATGATGATGAGAATCAGGTTTTTGTCACAGAGGATGTGTCCTACCTGAAAATCATGCGCTTTCAATTAAATAAATCCATAATGTTTCCGGGCTTTGACAAGCTGGCGGCAGATTTTCTGTCAAAAATCCATTTCTACACATCGGAGCTTTTCCTGGATACAGAGGAATTCCGTGAACTGGATAACCACTTTACTAATCACAAGATGAGAAGCATTTTTGACCGTATCGTCTTTGTTTCCAAGGATGAATTCGGACAGAAAGATTATGGACTCAGCCTTGATCCGGAGGTGGCCGACTGTGTGCGGGATATTGTTTTTGATCCGGCATCTATCCTGGAGAGATACCGTTTAAGGAAAATATTCATGAAAACCTCCGAAGCCCTTATTCATTGCGATTATCATACGTCCAATATTTTCATTGGGGACGGGCAGATGAAGGTCATCGACATGGAGTACTGCTTCTGCGGACCGGTGGCCTTTGACCTGGGCTATCTCTTTGGTAATTTGATTTCCCAATATGTGTGCGCCGGTTTTCGGACATATGAAAGGGAAGAGGACCGGCAGATTTTCAGAGATTATATTATGGATACCATTGCCGGCATCTATGTGGAATATAGGAAACTGGTATGCCAATATTGGGACCGGGACGCCAAGGAGGAATATAAGGGGGTGGAAGGGCTACAAGAAGCCTTCTTTAAGTATTTGCTGAGCTGCACAATAGGATTTTGCTCTACGGCCAATCTCTTTCGTATTGCCAGTGAGATTGATTTTCCGGAATATAGCGCCATCAAGGACAGGAGTCAAATGAGGCAGGCGGTTACCCTGTCCGCCTTTATGGACAGGAGAATGCTTCTGAACCGTGATAATTATCAGGATATCCGGGAATGGCTGGAGGATATGAAGCAGTTTGAAAGAGTTTGTAGGGTAATTCTGAAGGAAATGGCCGAAACAAAGGCTGGCTAAAGAGTGGCAAGCATGGTAAAGATTCTTTCTGGACTTTCTCTTGGTCCGGATGCCAGGGAACAGGATTCCCATGGAACAAAATTTTTTCCCTGTGCGATTTATAAAACCTGCCTGCACAAGCAAATCGGCAGGAGGATTCCGGAGCATTGGCACGGTGAGATTGAGATAGGGTTTGTTGAGAAGGGAAAAATCGCATTTTCCTGCGACCATAAGGAATATATTCTTTATGAAGACGATGTATATTTCATAAAACCCTCCTTTCGGCATTCCATGAAGGATATGTCGGAGAATTCAATTTTTTATAGTATCGTTTTTCATGAAGACATGATTACAGGTCCCGGTTCCATTAATGAGAAATATATAAATCCTGTCATCCACAATAGAGACCACCCTTTTCAATTGATACAGGATGCCTATATATTGACCACCTTGAAAAATATCGTTTCATTAGGAGACGAGCAGATTATTGGTTATGAGCTTTTAATCCGCAATCATTTGAGCAGCATTATTCTATGGCTCTGCAGGAGATATCAGGTTCGGGAGGATATCCCCAAGCCATCGGAAATCTCTACGAAGGTGGAGAAAATGCTGACATTTATGGCTGACCATTATATGGAGGATATTCAGGTCAAGCAGATTGCAGATTATGCTTATATTAGTGTCCGGGAATGCTATAGGGCCTTCCGGTCAGAGCTGGACAGCTCGCCGACGGATTACCTTCACCAGTATAGGATGAAGAAAGCGGCTGACCTCCTTGTCTCTACGGACCTGAAGATTGAGGCCATAGCGAAGAGATGCGGCTATAATCAGCCCGGATATTTTGCAACGAGATTTAAGGGTGTATATGATTGTTCTCCTTCAGAGTATAGGAAGCTGAATCGGCAGGATTCACCTTGATTTACTGCATATGCATTATCCCGGGAAGGCAGAGATATGGAGAAGAGAAGCGTAGGATTTATAGAGGCTGTGGGGCTTTCCTGTGCAGTTGAGGCTGCAGATGCCGCTGTGAAATCCGGGAATGTGAGGCTTTTGGGCTATGAATACAGTGGTTATGACGGTAGAATTGTCGTAAAGATAGAGGGAAAAATCGGCGATGTGAAAGCAGCCATAGCGGCGGCCGCCGGGGCGACACAAAGGATTGATGGCACTATGAAAGGATATGACCGTATCCTTACTAAAGGAGCCCTTGACAGCCAGGTATATGATACACTAGTGCATAATGCCGAGACGGTTGGCGATGAGCTTCAGATCGCTTCCGGCAGGAGACCGCAGGGAACAAATAAGACGGGTAAGTTTGTGGGAAAATGGAAGCAGGCCGGATGCTATATTTATGAGTAAGGGGTTGAGGAACTAGAAGGGTTTATAATTGCCTATAATATCAAAAGGAAAGCGGGAAATGGAATTGAGAGGGGTCCTCTGGCCGTCACAGGCCGGGGGATCTTTTTGTGCAGGCTAGGAGCCAAAGCCTCATGGGACGCTTGCGTCCCGATGAGGCCTTGGCGACAGCCCATCATCGAAGGCCCGAAGGGCCTGAGATGTGGGCGAGGCCCGAATCGGGTAGGGGGTCTTCCCACCCCTACTCGATTGTAGGCTAGGAGTCAAAGCCTCGTCGGCGTGCTTGCACGCCAGAGAGACCTTGGCAACAGCCCATCATCGAAGGCTCTCTGGGCCTGAGATGCGAGTGAAGCCGGAATCGAGGGGGCTTTTTCCCCTCGATTGTAGGCTACAAGCCGAAACCCTTGTCTGTAGGGTCATAGGGAATCAAAAATGAAGCTACTTGAAAATATGAGCTGTGATGATATTATTCTAGATCAAGGAATCATAGTAGAAAAGGCCGGTGGTGCAAACAAGGCCCTGGGGGATCATTAGGCCTGCAAAGGAAGGTGGTGGAGTGAACTATGAAGAGGAAAAGAACAAAGGAGATTCTAGCCGAGTCTTTCAGGGAACTGGCAGAGAATCGGCAGGTTGACAAAATAACGATTCAGGAGATAGTAAAGAACTGTGACTATTCTCCGGCCACATTCTATCGCCATTTCAGGGACAAATATGACCTTATTGCATGGGACTATGTCCATCGGAGCGGCCGGATCATGGATAAGGTTGGTGTGGAGGATTATAAGTGGAAGGATACTTTGACAGACGGAATGAAATTCTTTCTGAATAATAAGGACTATATGCAGAACCTTCTGCGCAATACCAGCGGACATGATGCTTTTATCCGTTATTTGAGCCAGACCAATATGGAACACCTGACTAATTGCATTCTGAGACTTACAGGATGGAAGAAGCTGAATACCGATATAGAAATCCTTGCACGTATCTATTGCTTTGGGACGGTTCTGACAGTCAGCCAGTGGCTGCTTGATGAGATCAAATGTGATAGTGATTATCTGGCTGGGATTTTTGATGAGGCTCTGCCGGAACAATTGCGTAATATACTGGAATAAATTATGAGAGAATTTGTATTAATTCTCTCATAATGAGAGACTGTTTTGGTTTTATGAATTGATGATTTCTCTGTTTTTATTATAATTATAGTGGTTGCGCACAATATGAGGGCACACAATGAATATGATTAAAGAATGGAGGTTTCTACAATGGAAAAAATCGAATTATTGAAATCATTTGCAAAGGGGTGGTTTGGAAATTCCCAGCAGCATTCTATCCATGCCCAGCTGCTCAAGGCACGGGGCCTTACAAAGCTGGCAGATAAGATTATGGCGGAATCGGATGAGGAATGGGACGAGGCTAAGAAGGTCAATGCAAGACTGATTGAGCTGGGTGAAACTCCCGTAGTCGAGATTGAGGCTTATCCGGTTATCACGGATGTGAAGGAAATGCTGGAGTATGATTGCAAGGATTCAGCGGAGGCTCTTCCTGCAATGAGTAAGTCCCTTGCACTTTTTGATGATGATTTTGTGACAAAGAATATGATTCAGGAGTTCATCGTTGACGAGCAGGAGCATTATAACTGGGTAAAGGCGCATCTTTGCATTATTGAGCAGATAGGGATTGAAAACTATATGATCGAGATGCTTGGAGATTGATAAGGAGAAATAGGAATGAAGATTGCGATTCTTAATGGTAGCCCACGTTTAGAAAACACAGCTGCAATGGTTGAGGCATTCCGTCAGGGTGCGGAGTCTGCCGGACATGAGGTTGAAGTGCTTCATGTCGGGAAAATGAAGATTAACGGTTGTCTTGCCTGTGAATATTGCCATGGCAAGGGCGAGGGCAAGTGTATCCAGAAGGATGATCTGGAGAAAATCATGCCTGCTTATATGGAAAGCGATATGGTTGTGTTTGCTTCACCAATTTACTACTTTGCACCGACAGCACAGCTGGAGGCGGCCTGGCAGAGGGTTTATTGTATTGGAAAGCCTGCTAAAGCGACAAAAGCCGCACTTTTGCTGAGTTCTTCCTCCGGCGCATATGATGCGGCAGTGGCACAGTTCGAAGGCTTTGCAAAATTTACAGGAATCCAGAATGTAGGTGTCTGTACTGCTACCGGTGAAGAGAATAAATCGGAAGCAAAGATGAATGAAATTAAGGAATTTGCTGCAAAATTATAATGAGATACAGTGATGCTAGTTGTATGAGACCCCGGTTATCGTAAAACTAAGTGTTCCTGAAAATGGTGCGCTATAGGCTGACACAAGAATTATCTGTGTCAGCCTTTTTTCATCGCAGAGCCGCCGAGATGATATTTGTCGGCTAAGGCCGGCCGGAGGATCGCGGACGGGAGGGTACGATTTGCATTTTCCCTCTCGATCGTCTGTGCTAAGGCGGTTACACGACAGTATAGAAAATCATTGGAAGCTGAACTAGTGGATATCAGATTATTTTTGATAATATTTGGACTTTTCAGGGGCAATGTATGATAGAATATTATCAGGACAGAGTCTTTATGAGAGAACGAAAATGGGCTTATTATCAGAAGGGAATTGCCTTATTGAACTTTTGGGTTTAGGGACTGGTGAATGTCCGGGATTTGACAGGAGTTTTTCCTTCTGCAAAGCAATGAATATATGCGGATAGGGAGGCATAATATAAAGGCTATCCGTATAAGAAGAGAAGATACTGGTTGATAGGATTGGATAGGGAGCATCATATGTGGAATTATTCTTTTGCTATACCTAGTATTATGATATTGGGTTTACTTCTCATTATTTATTTTTTGCAGCCGAGATTGCCATTCAGTATTAATAAAAACTTTGTGAAACTATTATTGGTTGAAACCGTTGTAATTTCGACTGATATATTAGCTAGTTGGGCCTGTGAGTATTATCAGTCACTGCCAGGCGTCTTTGTTTCCGGCCTGAATATTCTGTATTTCATTTTTTTTATTATTCGGGGCTATATTTTCTTTATTTTCACCTGTAGTATTCTAAGGCTGAACTATGTGAATAAGGGCGTTGCGGGACTCTTGTATAGGGTGCCTCTTGCCATTGCCCTATTAATTACTGTGTCGTCGCCATGGACCGGGGCTATATTTTTCATTGCAGAGGATGGCTACCATTGGGGCCCTTTCTATAGAATTATAGAGATGACCTTTATGCTCTATATAGTATTGAGTATAATGAATATTTTCTATTTACGGGGGAAAAAGCGCCTAAAGCGTGAACTGTACGGCATTGTATCCTATAATTTACTTCTTTCTGTGGGAATTATGGCTAGAATACTATTTCCAAAGTACCTTTTGATGGATAACTTCTGTGTCATGGCCATCATTACCATAGATTTTGTCTTTATAAATCCTGAATTCTTCATTGAAAAGCGGTCCAGGCTCTTTAATTTAACCGGCCTTCGCTTTTTGCTCCGGGAAAAAAATCAGCTAAAATACGATACCTTGCTTTCCTTTATCATTAAGCATTATCAGGAGGATATAGAAATATATGGCGTGAAGCAGATGGATGTAGGCATCAATCTGATTGGCTCTTTTCTAAGAAAACTGCTTCCCGGTGAGATCATTTTTTACTTTAATAAGGGCAGTTTTATTATTATGACGAATTCAGATGTAAACCTGGAAGAGATTATAGATAGAATTGCTGAGAGATTCAAAACCCCATGGCTGGCGGATGATGTCAGACTGTATCTGGAAGTGGGCTTTGTTGAGGTGTCTTCTGATTATTTGCAATATGATACAAATACCATTTTTGGCGCTTTGACGAATGCTTTGAGAAATGCTGATAATGATTCGGCAGACCGGGTTATTCATGCCGGCAGGGATATGTTTGACGCAATTCTTGATAATAATATTGTAAAAAGCGTTTTGGAGAATGCGATTGAGTCTGACTCTGTTGAAGTGTTCCTGCAGCCAATAATGAATGCAAGGACAGGGGAATTGATTGGTGCAGAGAGTCTTTGCCGAATCCGGGACGAGGATGGGAAGATTATCCCTCCGGGCAAATTCATATCCATAGCGGAGGAAACCGGCCGTATATATGAGCTGGGCGAACAGGTCTTTGAAAAGACATGCAGATTCATTAGAGATAAGGATTTGGTGAATATGGGGCTGGAATGGATAAATGTAAATATTTCGGTCGCCCAGCTCATGAAAAAGGATTTAGCCAAAAGCTTTTCCGAGATTATTATGAAATATGGTATTAGTCCCTCACGTATTCATTTGGAAATTACGGAGGCTGTGATTGCTGATGAATTAATCATGAAAAACCAGATTGAGGAGCTGCAAAAGCAAGGGTTCGTATTCGCTTTGGATGATTATGGAACCGGCTACTCTAATGCCAGCAGGCTCAAGCGTTTTACTTTTTCCAATGTGAAAATTGATATGAGTATGGTTTGGGACTACTGTGATGCTCCGGATGAAATATTGCCTATGCTGATAAAAGCCTTTAAGAGCAGCGGATACAGTGTGACTGCGGAAGGCATTGAAACGGTACAGATTGGAGAAAGTATGAAGTCAATTGGCTGTGATTATTTGCAGGGCATGTATTTCTCGCCACCGATTCCCATGGATGATTTTGTCGATAAATATAGTCGGACAGTTTAGATATTAGAGGTTCGGAATGGGAGAGTAATGTTTTTTTAGAAAATATATTGATATTATTTTTTAGGCCGAAATGAATTATAGGGATTTGAATTGAATAAAATTTTGCAGATTCAGCAGATATGAGAAAATAGCGGAGACCGATGTGTGTTAGCGGTTTTCAGAAGGAGGATAATGAATATACAAGAAATAAAATTGGCTTTAGAGTTTATTGCAAATGCTCCGGAATTAGCACAAAAAGTATTGGATCAAGCATTGTCATTACCTAATATTCCTACGCCGACTATGGGCGGAGAAGTATTTTGGGATACTTTAGCAGAAGTAAAAGGATGGAAATTACAGCAAAATATGATAACACGTCATGCGCGGATAATTGATCAAAATAATGTAAGACATGCGTGGGGGACAATTAATGGAATGTACAAAGCCTTAGAA
>JAILCB010000185.1 GCA_024680595.1 Lachnospiraceae bacterium
TATCCTTGCAACGGGAATATTTGAAACCTATAGATAGAAGTTCCATATTTTGGTCTGCATTCTTGTAAGAAATCCATAAAACGTCTATTTCTCCCGCTTCATCTATTCCCTAATTGCGTATTATACTTGATCTTGCCCAATATATCAATTTATGATTGACATATTGGGCTTCGATTTCTCCTTATATCCTTTCAGTTAAGTATTTTCCTTTATGTATTATCATTCCTTTCATCCGGATGGGCGTCCAGAGAAAAGATAACCCACTCAGCAATATTGGTGGCGTGATCCCCTATTCTTTCCAAATACTTATTGATCATTAATAGATCCGCGGCAACTTCCCCATAAGCTGCATCTTTCTGCATTATATTAATTAAGTCTGCTTTCACCTTGACAAAGAGGTCATCTACTATATCATCGTGTTCAATGACTTCCTGTGCCTTGGCCATATCCTTCTCCACATAGGCTTCTACGGCATGAATTAGCATAATGATTGTCTCTGCCGCCATCTTATTAATATTGTCAACCTTAAAGGAACAAGGACTTTTAGCCAAAAGAAGGGTCAATTCCGATATATCCGCCGCCTGATCCCCTATCCTTTCCATATCGGTAACCATTTTCATGGCTGCTGTAATAGTCCGGAGATCCCTGGCTACTGGCTGCTGCTGTATCAATAACTGAAAGCAGATATTTTCTATCTTCTTCTGCTCCTGATCCACCAGCTCATCATCCTGCATGATCTTCCTTGCTTTTTCTACATTTCGGGAAAAAAGTGCATCCACCGCTTCCTGTATGGCAAGCTTAATCATGTTACTCATGATAATCATTTCATTATTTAGCATCCGCAATTGTTCATCAAATTTTATCCTCATATTAGCCCTTCCTTAGCCAAATCTTCCTGTGATATAATCCTCCGTCCTCTTATCCCGGGGATAGGAAAAAAGCTGTTTAGTGTCCCCAAACTCAATCAAATCCCCAAGGAGAAAGAAAGCTGTATCATCCGCAACCCTCGCCGCCTGCTGCATATTATGAGTAACAATTACCACTGTGTACTTCTTCTTTAATTCTTCCATCAAGTCCTCGATCTTGGATGTGGAAATGGGATCCAGGGCCGATGTGGGCTCATCCATAAGCACCACCTCCGGCTGCACGGCCAGAGCCCTTGCAATGCAGATCCTCTGCTGCTGTCCTCCGGAAAGCCCCAGGGCCGACTTCTTCAATCTGTCCTTCACCTCATCCAGAATAGCCGCCCCCTCCAGGCTCTCCTCCACGATTCTATCCAGGGTCTTTTTGTCCTTGATGCCATGAACCCTGGGACCATAGGCGATATTATCATAGATACTCATAGGAAAGGGATTCGGCTGCTGAAAGACCATTCCCACCTTCTTTCGGAGAATTGTAGTATCTACTCCCGGACCATAAATATCCTCTCCGTCAAGAAAGACCCCTCCTTCAATCTTTATATTATCCACCAAATCATTCATACGGTTCAGGGTTTTCAGAAAAGTAGATTTGCCGCAGCCCGAAGGGCCTATTAAAGCAGTAACCGTATTTGGCCTGATATCCATACTGACCCCTTTTAAGGCGTGGTTTTCCCCGTAATAAAGATGTAGGTCCTCCACTCTAATTTTCACTTTTTCATTCATCTATTTCTTCCTCGTGACATCAAATTTCATGGCCAGCCTCTTTGTAGCCAAATTAATTAAGAAAACAAGAACCAGAAGCACCACGGCAATTCCAAAGGCCGTATCGAAATCCCCTTCGCTTGTGGCAGACAGATATAACTGAACGGTCATTGTGCCGCCTGACTGAAAAATCTTTGAAAAGGCTCCTACCAGAGACTTTGGTAATATTTTTGCGCTTCCCGCCGTAAACAAAAGGGCGGCCGATTCTCCTACAATTCTTCCGATAGCCAATATTACCCCGGTAATAATACCCGGCATGGCGGAAGGAAGCAGAATGGTTCGGATGGTATACCATTTGCCCGCCCCCAGACCCACGGCCCCTTCCCTATATCTTTTGGGAACCGTTTTCAGGGCCTCCTGGGTATTTCTAGTAATCAGCGGCAGAACCATTAGGATTAAGGTAAGGGAACCCGTCAGAAGCGAATACCCCAATCCCAGGGTTTGTCCAAAAAACATCATTCCAAACAGGCCGAAGATAATGGAGGGAATACCCGAAAGGGTCTCCGTTGCAAACTCGATCATATTTACCAATTTGCCTGGCTTGGCATATTCATTGAGATATATGGCCGCACCCACTCCTATAGGTGTAGCAAGTATCATAGTAATGAGTACAATAAGGAGGGTGTTCACGATATTTCCTGCAATACCTACCGTCCCCTTGAGAACCGAGGTTACAGAGGTCAGAAAGCTAAGGCTTACACTTCCCGCTCCTTTCATGAATACGTATATAATAATGCCGACAAGTAAAACCACAGAGAAGGCGGCACATAAGTATATTAGGCCATAACAGAATATATCCTTTAATCTCTTTGAACCCCATTTGGGTGTTAGTATAGACCCCTCATTCATTTGAAACCGTCCCTTTCCTTATTCTTTGCAATATCAGATTTACTGTCATAATAAATATGTACAGAACCAGCCCAACCGTAAATAATACCTGCCGGTGCATTCCCTCCGCATAACCCATCTCACTTACTAACTGGGTCGTCAGAAACCTAACTGAATTAAAAGGTAAGGGAAGGCTCACCGTTCCGCCGGAAACCATATTGATTGCCATGGCCTCTCCCAAAGCCCTTCCGATACCCAAAACCACACCGGTCATAATGCCGGATCTGGCCGCAGGGACTGTCACCTTAAAGATAGTCTGAATCTTACTTGCCCCAAGGGCCAGGGAAGCCGACCGGAGATCCTTTGGTACCGCTCTTAGGGAGGAGGCGCTGACATTCACCACTGTGGGTAAAATCATAACGGAAAGCACTATGACTGCCGAGATTAGGTTGGATCCCCCGGTAAATTGGTGGCTGCCTGAATCCGCAAAAATCCATTTCTCCAGCTTATACATGAGGGGGTTTAGGATCATGAGGCCCAGAAGACCGTATATTACACTGGGAATGGCAGCTAAAAGCTCTACAGCAGGTTCCACAATTCCGGCCATTTTTTTGTTGGCAACCTCTGTCAGAAAAACAGCCGTTAGAAGTCCGATAGGAACCGCAATTAACACACTGGCCCCCGTTCCTACTATAGAAGTAAGGATAATGTAGAATATTCCGTAAGCAGGATCTTCCGCAGTCGGTTTCCAGGACCTTCCAAATAAAAGCTCAGATACTCCGACATTAGCCAATGCCGGAGTACCTTTTGCAATCATATAGACTGTGATG
>JAILCB010000232.1 GCA_024680595.1 Lachnospiraceae bacterium
GACTCCGTGGTCTCCGCCATAGTAAAGCCCTGATTAGCCAGAGCCACCTTGGCCTCAGCCCTGGACATACCAACTACAGACGGAATAGAGGATCCCTGCCTGCCGGCGCTGACCTCCAGGATAACTGTACTTCCTGATGCAATGGAATCTCCAGGCTCTATGGCATCTCCCCTTTCATTAGAAACAGAGATAACCCGGCCCTTTTCCACCGTATCCGAGGGCATATTCTCACTGGTCACAACCAGGCCTAAAGCCGTCAGGCTAGTCTTTGCCTCTGCAAAAACCATTCCTCTCACATCCGTTAGGGTGACCTTCCCGGAATCCGCATTTCCGGAATCACCGGACTCGCTTTCACTGCCGTCCTCACTGCTATCCGTGCTATTCGTGCTTTCTGTGGAACTCGCATCCGTAGATCCGGATCCCCCTCCTACGGAGAGCCCCCGAATCTTTCCTATGAGTACAATAATGATAATTACAATAATGAGGGCGGCAATGACACCCAGCGCAGTCATTAGCTTCTGCAGCCTGGGATCCATGTCCTCCTCGTCCTCAACGATATCCTCGTCAATTTCCTCGTTATAGGGTCTTCTGCTATTCCTGCCCCTTCTCTTCTCCTCCTGATCAGGCCGATATGCATTTCTGTCCGCATTGGAGGGCTTCCTGCGTCCCGTGCGGCCCCGCTCCTCCGGCTCAGGCTCCATATCTTCATATTCCCTGGGACGGGCGGGTCTGCGGGTATCATCTTCATAAACCTCCGTATATCCCGGTCCCTCTGCAGAGCCCCTGGAATTAGCCGCGCGGCTTCTCCTCTTCTGCATCTCATAGGCCCGCAGCATATCCTCATCCAAATCAATATTGCCGGTGGACCGCTTGATTTCATTAATATCCTTCTGGGACACTGTCTTGGTGGCCCCGTGGATACCGCCGCTGGGAATCATTTTGACGAAATCCTCATCCGGCTTCACCAGAGACCGCTTCAAATCAGCAATCAGCTCCGTCATAGAACTATATCGCCGATCCGGATTCTTTTCACAGCACTTGTAAATAATATGCTCCACACTAACCGGGATATCATTTACAAAATCCCGGGGATTGGGCATAGGATCCTGGATCTGCTTGATGGCTATGTTCACCGTGGTTTCCCCGTCAAAGGGAACCCGTCCTGTGACCATCTCGAAAAGTACGATTCCCAGAGAATAGATATCACTCTTCTCATCGGAATATCCGCCCCGGGCCTGTTCCGGAGAGGTATAGTGGACGGAACCCATGACACTGGATGTAATGGTATCGCTGGTAGCCGCCCGGGCAATGCCGAAATCAGTGACCTTGACCTTACCCTCCCTGGAAATAATGATATTCTGGGGTTTTACATCCCTGTGGATCACATGGTTGGCATGGGCCGCCTCCAGACCCATGGCCATCTGAATGGCAATGCTTGTAGCCTCCTTGACGGAAAGCCTGAGCTTCTTCTCAATATAATGCTTTAAGGTGATACCCTCAACCAGCTCCATAACGATGTAGTAGAGCCCAAACTCCTCCCCCACATCATAGACATTGACAATATTCGGATGAACCAGTCCTGCCGCAGACTGGGCCTCCGTCCGGAACTTGGCCACGAAACTCTTATTGTCCGAAAACTCACTTTTTAATATTTTGATGGCTACAAAACGGTTTAGCTTGTGATCCTTGGCCCTATAGACATCTGACATGCCTCCGGCCCCGATTCTGCTGATGATCTCATACCGCTCTGCCAGCATCATCCCTTCTCTTACCATCTATCTTCAACTCCTATTGCAAATAAACCATCTCTGAGCTTAATTTTCCTCTAATGAGGAAGACGCATGATACCGCATCCAAAAAACATGCAATGAATCCGTCCCCAAGCTTTATTTCTCTGCAAAGGGGTCTACAACTACCACACCGATATTATCCCTGCCTCCATTCTCATTCGCAGTCTGAATCAGATCCGCCGTGATTTGCTCCACGTCCTTTCCCTGATCAACAATATCTCGAATATCCTTGTCTGCAACCATATTTGAAAGTCCGTCCGTACACATGAGAATCTTGTCCCCATCCTGCAGGCTCAAATCAAATACGTCCACCTTAATGGAGCTAACCGCCCCGATAGCCCTGGTAATAATATTCTTGTCAGGATGGACTCTGGCCTCTTCCCGGTCAATCTTTCCCGCCAGGACCATTTCCTCTACCAGGGAATGATCTCTGGTAATCTGTGTAATCCTGTCATTTACCAGATAGAGCCTGCTATCACCCACATTAGCCACATAGAGGTAATCATCTATAATCGTGGCAACTACAATTGTAGTCCCCATCCCGCTCCTGTCCGCGCTCCTCATTGCCTCTTCAATGAGCTGGGTATTAGCCTCCTCGATGGCCCTGCGGATAATCCTGATAGGACCCTCGTATTCAGAGTGCTCGATTTCACTCACCACTGCCTTGGTGGTAAAGGAAGAGGCATAATCCCCGGCCTTGTGTCCGCCCATGCCATCCGCCACAATGAATAGATTTGGCAGCTGTCCCACAGGCTTCTCCGACCTAAATACATAATCCTGATTAACCTTTCTCTTTCTCCCGACATCTGTCGCGGCAAAAGACCTCAGCATTTATCACTGTCCTCCATATAGGTTCTGCGGAGCTGACCGCAGGAGCCGTCAATATCTCTCCCCAATTCTCTCCTAATAGTAACATTTATTCCATTTTTTTCAAGTTTCGTTTTGAATTTACGGATGGAATCGGGACTACTGCGTTGAAAATTCCTTTCCTTTACCGGATTTACGGGAATTAAATTTACGTGGGCCTTCATGCCCCGGATAAGCTTTGACAGGCGTTCTGCATCAATTTCCCTGTCATTTACCCCATCGATCAAGGCATATTCAAAGCTAAGCCTCCGCCCTGTCTTGTGAAAATAGTCCCTGCAGGCTGTCATCAGGTCTTTCAGGGAATAGGTGGAGGCCACGGGCATAAGGGATTTCCGGGTCTCATCGTCTGCGGCATGCAGGGATATTGCCAAAGTGATGCCCAGCTTCTCCTCCGCAAGGGCATATATACCGGGCACAATGCCGCAGGTACTGACTGTGATCCCTCTCTGACTTAGGTTCAGGCCCTTCTCATGGGTCAAAAGCCGGATGAACTTTAGCAAATTGTCTAGATTTAATAAGGGCTCCCCGCTCCCCATGACCACCACATTGGAAATTCTCTTGTCCCCGGCCCTGGAAATCGCATAGACCTCCTCCAGCATCTCTCCTGCCGTCAGGTTCCGGACACAGCCGTCCAGGGTGGAGGCACAGAAGCGGCAGCCCATGGCACAGCCCACCTGAGAGGAGATGCAGACAGAGCTCCAGTCCTCATACTCCATCCGGACGCATTCTATCACATTATTGTCCCCCAGCTCCAGCAGGTACTTCCGGGTGCCGTCCAGAGCGGATTCCTTTACCCTAACCGTCTTCAATGGGACACAGTGATATTCCGCCTTCAGCTTTTCCCGCAATGCCTTTGGCAGATTATTCATATCATCGGGGCTTTCCGCCAGCCTGTGATGGAGCCAGTCAAATAGCTGGGAGGCCCGAAAAGGCTTTTCCCCCATTCTTTCCATGACCCCCGTCAAATCGTCCAAATCCATGGAACGCAAATCCGGCTTTTGCAAGGATGCGGCGGCCGCCCCTATTGTCATATTTTCATCAAAATTACTATCCTTCATTCCATCTAACTTCTCGAAAAAGCTTTATTCGCATCTAATGAAAAGGGCTTTCCGCTCTTTGGATAATCACTCTGTCAGACGCCAATCCGCTGAGCCGTCGCGCTTTTTGACTTTATCTTCCTTCACCGCCTTCCGGAACACCGCTATCTTTCAGGCTTCATCTCCCTTCACTGCCTTCCGGAACACTGCTATATAGAAGCCGTCCGGCCCATTATTCTCAGGTAATATAAGGCGGTCCTCCAGCATAGTAAGGGTCGGAAAACCCTTTAGAAAAGCCGACTGCTCCCTTGTCTCCTCCCGAGTCAGGGTACAGACCGAGAAAACCAGCCTTCCCCCGGGCTTCACATATCTCACGGCATTTTCCAGGATTTGCCTCTGCAGATCGGAAAGAGAATTAATATCCTCAGGCCTCACCCGGTACTTCAAATCATTCTTCCTGCCCATTACGCCCAAACCGGAACAGGGCAGGTCTGCAATGACCAAATCCGCTTTTTCCTCCGCCTCCGGCTCAAAGACCCTGGCGTCCGCGACCTCTGCAGACAGGTTGGACAGCCCCAGCCTGTCCCTATTCTCCTGGATAAGGGCGACTTTTTGGTAGGAGACATCCCTGGCAATCACGCTTCCGCTGCCCTTCAATAGCTCCGCCGCATGGCAGGCCTTGCCTCCCGGTGCGGCACATATATCCAAAACCCTATCCCCCGGATTGGGGGCGGCCAGGGCCACAACGGCCATGGAGCTCAGATCCTGTACTGAGAAGAGTCCTTCCCTGAATGATTTCAGCTCTTCCAGCCCTCCCTTTATCCGAATCTCCAGAGCATAATCCATGTCCGGCAGGGAAAAAGCCACAAAGGCCAATTCCTTTCTGACCTCCACCCCTTCATCCTTTAGGATGTCACATAGGGCATCGGTCCCAATTCTGGTCTGATTGGCCCGGATGAAGATTGGTCTTGCCCCCACAAAGGACTGCAAAATCTTCTCCGCCGCATCTCTCCCATATTCCTGACAGAACCTGTCAACAATCCACTCCGGCGTGGAATACTTGATGGAAAGATCCTCGATTGCCGACAGATCCGGCATATTTCTCACAATACTCCGCAAAACCCCGTTCACAAAACCCGAGAGCCCTCCGGCTCCCTTGCGGCGGATCATTTTCACAGCTTCATTACAAACGGCAGACGGGGGGACATGGCTCAGAAATAAGAGCTGATAGACGCTGAGGCGGAGAACACCTCTGACCAGGGGTTTCATTTTGCGGGAAGGAACTTTGGAATAACTGTCCAGGACATGGTCCAGGGTAAGCAGTCTCTCCACCGTTCCTTCCGTTAAATTCTTGATAAAGGCTCTGTCCTGGCGGGGCAGATAGGAAAACCGCACCAGGGCATTTTGCAGGATCTCATTCAATTTTCGATGGGACTTTTCCCACTCTAATAATATTTCCAGCCCAATAAGCCGGGGATTATCTATGGCAGGGGCCATCAGTCACTCCTTCTATTTCCAAAGATAAGCCAGAGACGAATGAGCTGCAGAATGGATGCTGCTGCGGCGGCCACATAGGTTAGAGCCGCGGCGGTAAGCACCTTCCTTGTCTGATTTAATTCCTCCGGATAGAGGATTCCGTCTGCCTTGAGCTTGGCCAGGGCCCTGCGGCTGGCATTGAATTCTACCGGCAGGGTGACCAGCTGGAATAGAACTGCAAATGAGAAAAGCAGAATTCCCACTTTAATCACCGTATCCCCCATCTGGCCCATAATGAGTCCAATGATGCAGATGGGAATACCCAGCATAGAGCCGAAATTTGCCACAGGCAGTATTGCTGACCTGAGTGTAAGGGGAAAATAACCGCTGGCGTGCTGCATGGCATGGCCGCATTCATGGGCCGCGACCCCAATCGACGCTACGGAGCTGGAGGCATAGGTGGCATCCGACAGATTCACCGTTTTTTGCGACGGATTATAATTATCCGTCAGATTTCCGCCAATATGGTTGACAGCCACATCATTTAGTCCCTCGCTCCGGAGAATCCGTTCCGCTGCCTGCTGTCCGCTGACCCCCGTTGAAGAGCGAACTCTGGAATACTTCTTGAAGGTGGAGTTGACCAGGGCAGAAGCCCCCAGCGACAGAACCAGGCCAATGATAACAAGGATATAGGTCCAGTCAAAATACATTCCATATGGGTAATACATAGGCTCACCTCACTTTCAGATTACAAAATCATTCTTTCCCTTCAGGATAAACCCCGCCTGCTCCCGGAACAAGGCTTTCCCGAAGGCTGCGGGTAATAAGCCGACTTGGGAATGTAGCTTTTCCCGAAGCTAGAACTAATAGCTCACCCTGGAAATATGGCTTTTCCCAAGGCTGCAACTAATAGCCCTGCGCCCTGGGAATGCGGCTTTTCCGGCGACTGTAGGCTTAATTAGCCGCCTTCTTGGAAATGTGGATTTACCCCGGGACCACCGGCTTTAGTCTCTGTCCGCCTTGGAAATGCGGCTTTCCTGGAGACTGGCGCTAACAGCCCTCCGCCTTGGGAATGAAAGCTTTCTTGAGGCTCCGGCTTAAGGAACCGCCCCGCCTTGGGAATGAAAGCTTTCTTGAGGCTCCGGTTTAAGGAACCGCCCCGCCTTGGGAATAAAGCTCTTCTCAAACTGCAGGCTTTACTACTTCTGTAAAAGTAGATTCTCTAGCCCACCTAGATTAAGCCTCGATTAAGACAGGCTGTCGCCCTCCTTGAGAACTGCCCCCAGCAGAAAATCATGGGCGGACATTCGCTTCTTTCCCTCCAGCTGCAATTCCAACACGGTAAGGCTCCCCTCTCCGCATTTCACAGAGAAATCTTTCTTTCCCACTCTAATCACCGTTCCGGGAGCCACTTCCCTGTCCTTTCCATTCGAAAGACCTCCTGCCGGAGAAATGTTTTCCTCCCCTGACACAGTACCAGTTCCCGAATCCACTGCCGCCTTCCAGATTTTCAAGGTCTTTCCATGAAGAGCCGCAAATGCGCTGGGCCAGG
>JAILCB010000245.1 GCA_024680595.1 Lachnospiraceae bacterium
AGAGGTGACATTGACTCCCCTAGAAAGTAGCGGGGAGGAAGTGACGGATTCCGAAGAGAATAAAGCTGGCAGTACAGCCAATGGCAGGGATGCAGTGGGTGAGACCGGCAGCAGTGAGGATTCTAATGGGACCTCTGAGGCAAGCGGAAAGACCGGCGGCACCGGGAATACTGATGAAGAAACGGATTCTGAGGATAATACCGGCGGCAGCGAGTATTCTAGCGGGAACTCAGAGTCAAATGACAAGACCAGAAGCGGAGAGACTGCTAATGATTCCTCTGGGACTGCAGATGAGTCGTCTAATCAGAATGAGAAAGCCTCTGAGGATGGGGACAGCGAGACCATACAGAATGAGGGGGATCAGAATTCTTCCGACGAGAATGGGGAGGAGGCAGACAGAGAAGGCACAGTAGTAAGCCCTCTTGGGGATGTGTATGATCCCTATTCTGATGACGGCTATGATAATTTTACTTTCTATATTGGAAAAGCACTGGATGGAGGGGGAGGTTGGTATAACGAGGAAGAGCCATACTGGGGACTTTCCGGGGATTTGACCTATTCCATAGAGGAAGGATCCCTACCTCCCGGAATTTCCTTGAATAACATAAAGAAGGGTACGACTGTTTACCATCATGGGTCAGAAACTACATATGAGCATGATGCTTATGAGTTTGCCGGGACTCCTACTCATCTGGGAAAATGGTATTTTACCCTGCTGGTTACCGGCAGTGAGGGCGGCAAGGTTCACGATGAGAAGTCCATAACGATTAAGGGAAATATTTCTATTAAAGATTGGGACCCCCCCGCTAATCCCGGATTTAGGACCGGGTACCAGTGGAAGCCAAATGTACGATTTGATAATGATGGGCATTATGGGTCAGTGAAATCGGTTCAGGGCCCCTATTTCCGCCTGAGCAGCGGAAGTCTGCCTAAGGGCCTAAAGGTGGATAAGGAGAAGGGAGTTGTCGGTACTCCTACGGATAAAACGGAGATTGATAAAGTGTTTACCTTTGGCCTTGTGGCCTATGAGACAAGTACTTATACCGATGAAAACGGGAATGTGACGGAGGGCAAGGCAGAGTCGGAGGAGGAGAAATTCACTTTTACTCTGGGAGGCCAGTACGATGAGACCATATGGACGGTTTCCGAAAACTATCCCAAGCTGTCCTCTACCCTAGTAGGGGCCACCAATGTCACCTATGAATTTACGGCTGTACCCAATAAGGATTACAGCCCTAACGCCGGTGAGGACGGCATTCTGATTCGTGGAAATGAGGGCTGGCTCACTACATCTAATGGGGTTTCCGATGTGAAGATCGGGGCAGAGAGCCTAGATGAGAGCAAAGATTATACCGTGGAGAAGAAGAATGGTCTATTCACCCTGAAGTTTACGGGCAAGCAGACTATCACTTCACAAAACGGCATTTCCTTTAAGGTTACGGGCGTTACCAATCCCGAGAATTCTTATAAATCTCTTGTCAGCGGAACGATTACAGGAGCGGACAGGGCGGTTAATGACTCAGAAGGGAAAATCAATTACTGGCATACGGGGGGCTATTGGAAAAAAAGTATTCTTGGGGTTCATGCAAAGGTCATCGTGAAAGATTTGGAAAATATTTCTCCACTTCAGTTTTACCTAAGTATTAAGGGTTCCGGCGGAGGGAGTATTTTTCTGGGAAGTCCGGATTCGGCCGAAAGTATCTATGAGTTTTCAGCAAGTGAACTGGGTGAAACCTATCATGCGGAATTAGAGGTTTATGATTCAATAGGAAATCATAGGACCTATACGAGCGATGAGCAGGAGGTGCCTTCTACACCAGGGGGTTCCGATACAGGCGAATATACATTTACTATAGGCAACCTTGAAGATATTAACCTGCATAAATATACCATCAAGGTGAAGCAAGAGGATGTCTCCGTGGTTCTAAAAAAATCCGGTTCCTATTTCACTTTGTATGACATGGATGGGGCGGAAAAGGTGGTGCTTTTTGATGCCCTGGATTCAAGATATATGAAAGCGGAGGGCCATACGGAAAATATCGAGGTCAAGAAGAAATATGATCTGGATAAGGGAACGGTTGAGGTGAGCGGCTCTGAAATTCAGGTTTCCTTCGGTGAGCTCTCCGTGATTGGGAGTGACACGGTTGCCCTGTCGGGAAGGGTTAAAGCAGGAGCGGACTCTCCTCTAGCCGGAATTAATTCGGGAGGGTTTGTGCCTGGGGCTATTGTAACGGTTTCTCAGACCATAAAGGATTATACCCTGTCGGTACGGACGGAAACCGATGAGTATGGAAGCTTTGAGATTAAGGGACAGCTTGTTGATGGTTACAAGGCAACCATAAATATTAGCAAAAGGGGATTTGAAACCTATTCCAAAACGGGTATCGATATTCCAGGTACAGGTCAGGATATTTCCCTAGCGGCCAGTGGAGGCGTGATTAGCGTGTCCGTTAATGCTGCTATACCCGATGAGAGTGGGACTATAAGGGTAAAGGATAGCAGCAGTGAGGTTTTGTCGGATGTTTTAGTTAGCTGGGAGAACTATAATCAGGCCCTTTTGAATCTGCCTAAAGACTGCAATACCGGAACCTACACTATCCAATTGGAGTATCAGGGTATGAAGGTAGGGGATCCGGTTTCTGTAACTCTTGTGAGTGGAAAAGGCAGTGCCACCATTACCACGGATGGCTTTGGAAAACTGGATCTCAATAATATAACTACGGATAAATATACTTCCTATTTCAAGGGATGGATATACGATAATAGTGAAAAATATGTTAAGAGTATTGGCACCGGCTTCGGATATGACACTTTCCTGCCTGTAGGTAATTATAAGCTGATTCTGATTAACGGATCCTGCCCGATTTTTCCTGAATCGTCTCCCAATACTTTTTATTCGTATTCCGATATGATTAATAAAATTGACGGTTATGTATATGGAGAAGATGATTATATTAAAACGTCTATCGAGATTCAAAAGGATAAGACTACAGCACTAGAGGATAGTGTTGTGGTACCGAGTCTGCTGAAGAACGAATCCTTTAGGAAGAGTACGGTACAGGTGCCTGATACGGCAGTATATGGGGACACCTTTAAGGTGACGGGAACGGTCAAGAGCGAGGATGGCAGCCGTCCCGATTATCTGGAAATCTTTGCTAATCATGCCAATATGGTGAACGGAATTACTGTTAATGGAAAGTCGCTACCTATGACGGAAATATATAGGGGTGAACTTTTAGGGGGCTATGGATGGGTTATCCGTGCGGATGTATCGGATATTGCGCCACCCTTTAATTATACGGCATATATTGGCAATACCCGGGAGTATTATAACTATTTGAGTAATACGGGAGGATATCCTACAGTAGCTACCACAGTCTTATTATCATCGACTGACAGCACGGAAAAAATCTGTTCCATTGGTGGCGGAATGACGGTTCTGACTCCTGCTATATCCTTCCAGTCCCCAAGTCGGGTATCGGGCAGTTTATTGGATTTTAGCGGGACTGGCACACCCAATGAGTCCATCATGATTCTGGATAATGGGGATCTTGCTGCAACCGTAAAGGCCGATGATAGTGGTCGATACTGGGGCACAATTGAGCTGGATACGGATTACTATCAGCATAATATCTATGCGGTCCAGGAGATTACAGCAAATGGGACTAAGTCTAATATTGGTGATTCCAAGCTGGTATACTATTGTCCGGATGAGGCCAGTCTCAAGAGTCTGCAGGTTAATGATGCTGATATTTCTCTCATTGGAGGAGAGAATGCCTATTATCCAGATGTATTCAATAATGGTTCAAAAAAATGGACAGCTCAGATTTTGAATCCCCATATGCTGGAGACCCTGACCATCCCCTGTGCAGGGGGATCCTGTACGGCTAAGGTCTTTTTCAGGGTGAAAACTCTGGGGGGCAGCAAGCTGTTTCCTGCTGTAACGGAGAATAACGGCTTCTTTACCAGCGATGCAATCAACTTCGGTGAGGATTATCCCATATCCGTCAAGGTTATCTACTCCTCAAAAATGGGGGATTATACAGGGAAAGGCACTCTTCA
>JAILCB010000143.1 GCA_024680595.1 Lachnospiraceae bacterium
CGGCCTGGACGAGGCCTCGCTGCAGGATAGAAGGTAGAATCCAGGTTTCCGGCCTGGACGAAGCCTCATTACAGGATAAAAGGTAGAACCCAGGTTTCCGGCCTGGACGAGGCCTCGCTGCAGGATAAAAGGTAGAATCCAGGTTTCCGGCCTGGATGAGGCCTCGCTGCAGGATAGAAGGTAGAATCCAGGTTTCCGGCCTGGACGAGGCCTCATTACAGGATAAAAAGGTCAAACCCTGGTTTCTGTCTGAGCGGGAGCCTCTGCCGGGGCAGGGACTTCAGGCTGAGCAGGAGTTTCCGCCGGAGTAAGGGCTTTATTACTGGATAGGGGCTTCCGGCTGAGCGGGAGTGGCTTCCAGAGCGGGAGTTTCCGTCTGGGCAGGTGCTTCTGCCGGAGTCGGAGACTCCGTCTGGGCAGGAGTATCTGTCTGAGCAGGAGCTTCCGCGGGAGCCGGGGTTTCCCCGGGGGCAGGGGTTTCTGTTTGTGCAGGAGCCTCTGCAGGAGTAGGGGTCTCCTGGGCGGGAGAAGCCTCCGCTTCCGGAGTCTCTTCCTCCGCCGGCTCGTCCTTCACGTCCCCAAAGGTGCCAGCCACTGCCACCAGTCCGTCACTATTAATATCCGTATTCTTGGACCAGGAGCGCATATTCTTCAGAATCCGCTTGAATTCACTGCTTCCGGCATCCACCTCTGTGGTGCGGCAGCCCTGCTGTCTGCAGGGGATGAAGCGGAGTGATGCCAGAGAACCTTCTTTCAAGGTAGCCTCCACCAGACAAGTGTCCAGAGGTCTGGAATTAAACCAATAATTCCCCAGGCTATAGAGGATGGGAACTCCATTAATATGCTCGAAGCCCTGTAATACATGGGGGTGGTCTCCCATGATGAGGTCCGCTCCGGCCTCCACATACTGGGCTGCCAAATCATGCTGGGAGGCTTCATACTGGTTGACGCTTTCCGTGCCCCAATGAACATAGACAATGACGAAATCGCTGTGCTCCTTTGCAGTGCGGATGACCTCCAGGAATTTTGCGGGGTCCAGGGTGCGAAGAACCCCGGGCTCTGTTTCCGTGGCCTCCTTGGTGTCGGGAGGCAGGCTTCTTTCAATCTGGGTGGCTGAAACAAAGGCAATCTTCATGCCGCCTGCAATGAAATAAACCGGTTTCTTGGCCTCATCCAGATTATGACCGGCACCCACGAAATGGATTCCGACACTGTCCAGGGTATCAAAAGTATCTAAAAGTGCCTCTTTTCCATGGTCGTAGGCGTGATTATTAGCAAGGGACACGATGTCCACTCCCATGTCTACCATCATATTTACGGTTTCCGGACGGGCTCTAAAGGTGTACTTTTTGCCGGCAGTGGGCGTTCCCCGGTTACTGTAGGGGAATTCATTATTAATCATGCAAATATCCGCGTCCTTCATCCGATTAATGAGGGATGCGCCGATGCTGGAGGAGATACCGCCACCTCTGGACCGGAGGGAGGACATATTGGCATAGCGGTCGTCGAAATTAATGTCTCCGGCAAAGACAATGGTGGCCTCTCCCGGCTTCTTGACATTCTTGCGGTATACCCAGTTCTCGGACACATCCTCCTCTGACAAAGGATAACCCTCGAAATATTCCCTTGTATCAATCTCCTCCACAATCTCATTAGCAGAGCTTTCCTCCTTGGATGGAGAAGTGTTGATTACGATCATATCCTCTTCAGAAGGTGCCGCTTCTGAGGCAGAAGCCTCTTGACTGGCTTTGCTTTGTGTAGCCTTTGTGGGTTTTGAGGTTGCCCCGGCACAGCCTGTGAAAAGGAGGATAATTAGGCCGGTAAGGAGAAGAAAATGGCGGCCTGTGTATCTTGATAATAATCTGGGAGATGATGTCTGATTCTTTTTTTGCTTATTCATATAAAATATCCTCTCAAAATACAATTCCAGGCTCAATTATCTGCAAAGGTCATTATTTGAATAATACGACGACTTTGGAGTGGAACTCGCTTAACTTTTGCCTGGCCCGGGTCAAGCATCTGCAAACGAATAATCAACTATTTTTGGCCTTGATGGTTCAAAACTGGATTTATACTTGACACAATTGGGTTTATTATATCATAATTCGAAATTGCCGCCACCTGTTTGTGCATAGCGGCGACTGTGTTATGAATTATTTAAGGAGTATAGGATGTCAGATTTAATGAGGTCCGGTGGCACAATGGACGTGCTCCGGCGTTTTGATTTCACAGCGCGGAAGAAATATGGTCAGAATTTTCTGATTGATAATAAGATTCTGGACAGGATTATTGAGGCCTCCGGAGTTAGTAAGGACGATTTCGTCATTGAAATCGGGCCCGGACTGGGCTCTATGACGGAACGGCTCTGTCAGGCGGCGGGAAGAGTAGCGGCGGTTGAGATTGATTCCGGGCTTATTCCTATTCTTTCGGAAACCCTGGCCCCTTTCGATAATGTGACTTTATTGAATCAGGACATCCTGAAGACGGATATTTCTGAATTGGTGAGGGAGAATTGCGGGACGAAAGATGGCCCTTTGGATGCCGACGGTGGGGAGCCTCTTCAGGGCGGGGGTGAGTTTCCGACGGCTGAAAATGCAGGGGTAGATTCTGGCTTTTTGGAAAGAGCCGGGGATGAGGATACCCTTCAAGGCGGGAGCGGGAATCCTTTGGCAAAGCCTTCTGTTCTGACGGCTAGAAATAATCCCTGGCCGTCCGGCTTTAAGGGCAAGGTGAGGGTCATTGCCAATCTTCCTTATTACATCACCACCCCCATTCTGATGGAGCTTCTCACATCGAAGGCCCCGGTCAGCAGCATTACGGTCATGGTTCAAAAGGAAGTGGCGGACAGGATGAGGGCGGTTCCCGGCAGCAAGGCCTACGGCTCTCTATCCTTGGCAGTTCAATACTATGCGGAAGCGGAAATTGTGGCGGAAGTACCGCCGTCCTCCTTTATTCCCCGTCCTGCTGTGAGTTCTGCCATCATTCACCTAGCTGTTAGGGAGCATGCCCCGGTTAATGCGGATGAAACCAAGCTATTTTGGGTGATTCGGGCCGCTTTCAATCAGCGCAGGAAGACCCTGGCCAATGCCTTGAAAAACGATCCGCGAATTCATTTCTCCAGAGAAGAGAATCTGAAAGCTATAGCTGCCATTGGAAAGAAGGATACGGTCCGGGGAGAGGAGCTTACTCTACAGGAGTTTTCTGAACTTGTGCAGGCGCTTCCCTGGTAGACTTTTACATATTAAGGAGTGTTAAATGAGAATTTTTGATACCCATGCTCATTATGATGATGATAGATTTGCCAGCGACATCAAGGATGTCATGGAAAGCTTAAAGGAGGCCGGCGTTCTTCACTTTACCAATATTTCTTCTGATCTTCCTTCTGTTGATAAGACTCTGGAAATCATTAAGGACTATCCCCAGGCCTACGGGGCTCTTGGCATTCATCCGTCAGAACTAATTGGGCTGGAGGAAAGTGACATGGAAGAGATTGAAAGGAAGCTTAGAAATGAGCCCAGGGCGGTTGCCGTAGGTGAGATTGGCTTAGATTATCATTATGACGATGGTCCTGATAAGGAGCTGCAGAAGACTTGGTTTCGGAGACAGCTGGATATGGCCCGGGACACGGGGAAACCTGTGGTGATTCATTCCAGGGACGCGGCTGCAGATACCTATGAGGTATTAAAGGAAGCCAAGGCGGAGGAGTTCGGCGGGGTTATTCATTGCTATTCCGGGTCCCCTGAAATGGCTGAGGACTATGTGAAGATGGGATTTTTTATTGGGATTGGCGGCACCGTGACCTTCAAGAATGCAAAGAAGGTTAAGGAAGTGGTGAGGAGAATCCCCTTGTCTAATATTGTGCTGGAGACGGATTGCCCTTATCTGGCCCCTACACCTCATAGGGGAAAGAGGAACGACTCTCATTTCCTGCCTCTTGTGGTTGCTGAAATTGCTAGATTAAAGGAGATTTCTGAGGAACAGGTGGCGGAGACTACCTGGGAAAACGCCTTTCGGCTCTTTCGTATTCCCTGCTGAGTCGGGGAAATGGATTAGCAGTCTCTTACGAGTCCAGGTTCTCCGCTGGCTTCCTTGCTGAATAGTGGAAACTGGCTGTAGGCCTATGGTTGAAGGTCATGCGTTTTGCCCGGTTTAGGGGATCTTTCATCTGTCTGTTTGCAAAAAAATGGATGATGTGCCTAAATCAGCAGAATATGCCAGATATAGGCACGAAAATAAGACAGCTGAGAGAGAAAAAATTATGATCCTGTGCCTAAAACAAGTGATTAATCTGATTTAGGCACAGTTCCGGACTTGAGAGGGAAGTGGGTTGGGCTAGCCCGCTGAGATGTGGGCGAAAGCAAATCGAGTAGTAGGGAAATTTCTCCCTACTACTCGATTCTGAAGACAAGTCAGGATTTAATTACAATGATTCTTCTAATTATGCTGGAAGATTCATTGATACTAAGGCCGTGGCGTGCCGCATTCTGTGCAGAATTTCCCCATGTTCTGATGAGAACAGTTGGGACAGATCCAGCCATTCTGCTGTCCAGCACCTTGGCCTGCCATGGCATTATTCAAAACCGCGGGATTGGAGGAAGGCTGAACGGCCCGCTGGGCCTGCATCATGGCGGCTGCCATGGCGGCATTCATGGCCGCCGGGTCGGCTGACAGCTGTGCTGCCCTTTGGGCCTTTAGCATGGCATCATTCATGGCTGCGGGATCGGCCGACAGTTCTGCGGCTCTTTGGGCCTGATAAAGGGTTGCGGCATCGGCTTCAGGAAGGATGATTTCCGTTACCTGGAAGCTGTCCATGGTGATACCATATTTCTCCGGCCAGCTAATATTAATATTCTTCAGCGTGGTCTGGGAAATTTCAGGCAAGTGCTCCTGCAAATCGTGGATGCCTATGATTTCCTTTCTAGAAAGCTCAGCCAGAGATAGCATGAGAGTGGTGCTGATCTCTCCCTCACACTTGACCTCAGAATCCTTCCATATATTGTCACCACCAGAGGCTTCATAGGCGGAACTATCCGAAACATGAAACTCATAGTCTG
>JAILCB010000145.1 GCA_024680595.1 Lachnospiraceae bacterium
GCCCATGGGGACGGTTTAGCCAGTCTCATTCATTAACGCCGCCATTCTCCGTATCAGGCCGGCCAATACAAATCCAAGGCTTTACCTGTCGAAGGCAGATTTCCAGAATTGAAATTATTATAACCGGAAGGCATTTTCTCCTGTCAGAGTAATTTTTTTGGATAGCGGGTAAATTTTTACAGTCAATGATTATTGAAGGCGATGTAAGCGGTGTGCCCTTCAAATGGCGGCTGTCCTTCGCTGCAATTGCCAGCTGTCCTTCGCTTCAACTGCCGGCGGAGGGTGCGGCTTACCTGTTCTGGCAGGGGTGAAAGCCCCTGCCGAAAGGGGATATTAGGTATCCTGCCTTCGTAAGAACTAAATGGAAGCAGATTGCAGATGACCGCTTTACTCTGTTATAATATCTAAGGAAAAAGCTAACTTACGGAATGTGAGGATTTGCATGAAACTACTAATTGTTGATGATGAAAAACTCACGAGAGAGGGTCTGGTCTCCAGTATAGACTGGGATTCCATGGGCTTTGATGAGGTAAAGACCTCCCACGACGGGGTCCACGCCCTGGATCTCTGCCAGACCTACCGCCCGGACATCATACTCTCGGATGTCCGCATGCCCAGAATGGACGGCATTCGCCTGGCAGAGGAGGTTTTGGCCCGGTGGCCGGACACGGTTATTCTTTTCATGAGCGGCTATTCCGACAAGGAATACCTGAAGGCTGCCATTCAGCTGGGGGCTGTCAACTATGTGGACAAGCCCATCGATCCCGATGAATTGGAGGCGGCAATCAAAAAGGCCATACAGCAGGTGGATAGGAAGAGACAGACCGCCAGGCTGGAGGACATTTCCCGGTCCCGGACCCTGAACGCCCTGGCCTATGCCCTGACCAGCCCCGATGAAATAGGGGAAGTAAAATCTGATCAGTTCCCTTTCTCTCCGGAATCCATGACCTCCTGCTTTTCCATTGTCATTCAGATCTATGATGACGGATATTACAGTATCCAAAGGAATGCCGAGCGCATAGATAGCGGTCTCGACGGCCTCTTTAACCGCATGAAGCTGCAGAGGCTCTATACCTTCCGGGAACCCACCTATGTCTTCCACTGCTTTTCCAAAAAGGAATTTACCGAGCAGAAAATGAATTATTTCTCCGGCCTGCTGACCGAGGAATTATCCCATACCGTGAAGAAGTTCCATGTGGTTATAGGACGTGTGGTTGAAGGCTATGGGGAGCTCTACCACTCCTTTAGCACGGCCATTATTAATCTGCAGCAGATCTTCTTCCAGCCCCTAAACACCTGCCTTATCTATTCCCATATTCCGGGGCGGACCCATTTCGAGGAGCTAAAGATGCTGGTATCCGAGGATGAATTCAGGCATTCCCTCCTAGAGCAGGACGAGAAAGCGGCCCTTGCCTTTCTGTCCCATACCCTGGACAAGCTGACGGGCAGCGACTATATTCTGCCAAACCAGGCCAGAAACCTTTATCTCAGGCTTTTCGATATTCTGGAAAGCGCCGGCACCTCCCTCCATATCAGCAGGGATAATGGGCTCCGGTCCCGGGATATCTGGAATGAAATTTCCTCCTGTCCCACCATATTTGAATTGCACCAGCTCATTCTCTCTGCCACCCGGGACTTTTTCCAGTCCCTGGAACATACGGAGACCCAGTCCTCCACCATATACATGATAGAGAACTATATTGCCTCACAGTACTCCAACCCTTCTCTGTCCATCAAGGCTATCAGCGACTATGTGCGGCTGTCCTCTTCCTATATCTGCACCCTCTTTAAGGAGAAGACCGGAACCACTCTGAATCAATATATTACCGAATACCGGATGTACAGGGCCAAGGAGCTGCTCTCCGACCCCAGAAACCGGATTTCCGAAATCTCCGAGAATGTAGGCTACAATGACAGTAACTATTTTTCAAAGCTTTTCAAGAAAACCTTTGGGCTGTCGCCCTCTGAATTCCGGGAAAGTCTGTAGAAGGGCTGCGAAATCAGCAAAAACTATTGAATTCCATGAGAAAGCTTTTTCAAAAGTTTCAGCGGGATCTCCCCATCCGCACGAAATTCCTTGTAATCAATATTTCGGTAATCATCATTACCGTCCTCATGTCCCTTATCATTATCTACAGGACCTCGGAGTCGGTCACGGCAAATACCCTCGCCTCCCAGAGAAACCTGGTGATTCAGACCTCCAACGCCCTATCGGCCACAACGGAAACCGTACTGACTGTGGCGGACTCCCTGTCCTCCCAGCCTTTTTTCTATTATCTATTCTCCAGTGGCGATGAAGAGGATTTGGAAAAATACTCCGATAACTTCATCCAGTCCCTGCCCCGGCTGGTGGACGGAAAGATCATCACCTCTCTCCGAATCTACCTAAGCCCCGACTATGAGCAGGTCTATGATATCTATTCCGACACCGGCATCTTCTATCCTATGTCTGAAATCCGGTCCTCCTATTGGCGCGGTATTTTCTCCGGCAAGCCCTTTCTGAATTCCCTCTTTTGTCCCAATTTCTACCTGACAAGGCGGGAGACCTCCGACTGCGGGGATCTGGCCTATATCCGGAAAATCGGGGGATCCGCCACCTCACCCGCCTGCTTCATAGCCGTATATTTCTCATCGGAAAGCCTGGAGGAGGTGCTCCGGCAGAATCTGGATGATAATAAATCGGTCTATTACATTACCAATAGCCGGGACAACCTGGTGGCCAGCTCCGATAGTGCTTTAGCCGGCCTTTATTATCAGAGTTATGAGGATATTGCCGCAGATCTGCCCGCCGACGCCCAGTTCGGCAGAAAGACGATTCTTAATAAGGATCTATATATGTCCTATAGGGATTTGAGGGATACGGACTGGAGGATGGCCGCAGTGATACCTGCCGCCCCTCTGGATACCAGGGGCCGGGAGGACATGCTGAACCAGCTATTCATCTTTATCGTCATGGCCGTCATCCTGCTCATTCTGCAAATGGTCATGTCCCTTTCCCTGACAAAGAGGCTGACAGAATACAGCCGCAAAATCCATATCCGAAATAACGGAATCCTCCAAAAGCTGCCGGTTAAGGATGACCAGGATGAAATCGGGCAGCTGGGCCGGACCTATAATTATATGGTAGATGAGCTGGAGGGCCTCATTAACAGAAATACGGAAACCGCCAAAAAGCTGCGGATTTCTGAGATTCAGGCCCTGCAGGCCCAGATTAACCCCCATTTCCTCTACAATATGCTGGACATGATTAACTGGCTGGCCATAGACGGGAACCAGGAGGGGGTCTCCCAGGCTGTCCGGTCCCTGTCCAAATTCTACCGGCTGACCCTGTCTAATAAGAATCTCCTGATACCCATAAAGGATGAGCTGCAGCATGTCTCCCTCTATGTGCTCCTGCAAAACATGCGCTATGAGGACCAGGTTAATTTCATTGTCGACATACCCAATGAAATCATGGACTGCTCCATTCCAAAGCTGGTATTGCAGCCGGTGGTGGAGAATGCCCTCCTGCACGGAATATTCGAGAAGGAGTCCAGAAAGGGCACCATTGTCATTATGGCCTGGGAGGACATTGACCCGGATACCGGCAAGGAAATTATCGTAAT
>JAILCB010000011.1 GCA_024680595.1 Lachnospiraceae bacterium
GACATCACAAACATGGCCGCGCTGCCTTCCAGGCTCTTTGTGCCCTCAATCAATCTGCCGCTCACCTTGTGCCTTCCAAAACGCTTGCCCACCAGGGCCGCCGCCGCGTCACCAACGCCCCAGGCCACAACCGACAGGATAACCATCCACTTCTGTCCCAGTGCCGCCCAGCAATTCAGAATGAGAAAAATATAGGTTCCGAATAGGAGAAACATACTGCTCTGCTGCTCCCCGGCCTTCCTCTCCTTCACATCCACCTTCTTCAGAAGAGGACTGAAACGGCCGCCTAAGTAGGATTCCAGCAGAAATGTCCCGCAGACCAGAACCGATGCCAGCCATGAATTAGACGGTACCACGATGGGCATAATGGAGAAAACCGCCACTATATGCAAAAGCTTCCGGTATATCTCACTGGGCAGGCCAAATCTCTTATTAACCAGAATCACAATTCCCGCTAATAGCATGAAATGTAAATGCAAAAACAAAAGACCTTTCAGATATTCCATAGCTAACATAATAAAAACCTCTCTTTCATCAATGCATTTAACTGATGAAAAAGAGGTTAATACCCAAAGGTAAAATGAAAGTAAAAATTTTTATATATTTTTTAATTCAACCGTGAAAGCGCTGCCGCCCCCCACACTGCTTTCTATAGTAATCCTGCCCCCGCACAGTTCCGCAATCCTTGCGGCCACCGACAGCCCTATCCCATTTCCGGACGGGGAAACCGCCGTATCCTGTCTATAGTACTTTTCAAAAATATGGCTTTGGGTTTCCTCATCCATGCCCACCCCGGTATCCCGGATAGTCACTGCAAGCCCTTCATTATCACCGGATTGGGTAATAGTAATCTTGCCGCCCTCCGGGGTATACTTCACGGCATTTGAAAGGAGATTAATCCACACATGCTCCAGAAGCTCCCTGTTCCCATAATAATAAAGGTCCTCTTCCTCCGGCAGCTCCACCTCAATATTCTTCCTTTCCATATCCTGAAATAGGAGAATCACACAGGAACGAAGCTGTTCCGTAAGGTTGTATTTTTCCCTATCCGTAACAATCTGCATAGCATTCACTTTTGAAAGGAGCAGGCTCTTTTGGGATAATTCCGACAGCCTCCGGGACTGGGAAGCTATCAGATCGAGATACTCCCTCCTTTCACCCTCCGGTATGGTATCCCACTTCTCCAGCAAGAGTTTCGCAAAGCCATTGATAGATGTTATGGGCGTCTTGAATTCATGAGTAAAGGTATTGGTGAAATCCACCATCTCCTGCCGGGTCCTGGACAGCTCCTCCGCCATCCGGTTAAAGCCCTCATAAACCTTCTCATACTCTTCCGCATCCTTTAATTCAATACGATAATTAAGATCCCCCTCCGTCACTGCTTCAATGCCGTCGGACAGCTTGTGCATGCGCTGCTCCATGCCCCCCAGAGCCCCGCGGATGGCAATGGAGTAGATAAGAATAAGGGGCAAAACCATGTAGACCATGGATATGGCCCGATCCCGGCCCATATCAAAGAAATAGAAAGCAATCAGGCCAAAAGCCATGACTCCGCCAACCACAATGACGATTCCCACGGAATAAACCCACTTCATCTTCCAGTTCTTGAAAATCGGTTTCTTTTGATTATTATCCTTGTCCATAGATTATAGCCCGTAAATCTCCCGCCCGGCATTCCTGTCCCTTCTACGCATCCTCATTCATGGATGACAGGCCGTCGGCTCCCCTGCCAGACATACTACAGTTCATCAATAAGCGATATGATGTCCTTTATAGGCATCAGACGGTCGTCTACCTCCTTAGCCCTATGATACTTTAATATGTCCCTGGCGGTCTGCTCCATAGCCGGAAAGGCGCTCCGTGTCAGCTGATTAGCATATATTACAACATTCACCCCATGGTCCGTTAATTCCTTCTCCGTAATCGTATTAAAGGAGGTCGGTACAACAACAAGGGGCGTCACCTTATCCTCTTCACGGAACCTGTCACAGAATTCAAGTATCTCACTGGGATCCTTCTTGCGGCTGTGAATCATAATCCCATCCGCTCCGGCTCCCACAAAGGCCCTGGCCCGCTCCAGGGCATCCTCCATTCCCTGTTCCAATATCAGGCTCTCAATACGGGCGATAATCATGAAATCGTCCGTCAGTTGAACCTTCTTGCCAGCCCTAATCTTCTCGCAGAAATGCGCAATGGTATCCTGAGTCTGCTTCACTTCTGTTCCAAAAAGGGAATTCTTCTTTAGTCCCTTCTTATCCTCGATAATAATTGCAGACACTCCCATGCGCTCTAAAGTTCGAACATTATATACAAAGTGCTCGATCTGTCCGCCGGTATCTCCGTCAAAAATAATTGGTTTGGTCGTAACCTCCATTACATCATCAATGGTCCGGAGCCTGGAGGTCATGTCCACCAGCTCAATATCCGGCTTTCCCTTAGCCGTGGAATCGCATAAGGAGCTAATCCACATGGCATCGAACTGATCTAGCTCCCCATTATTCTCCACCACCGTTTTTTCGGCAATTAGCCCGGTAATTCCGCTATGCACCTCTATGGTCTTTACGATAGGACACAGGTCAATAAGCTTTCTCAGCCTTTTCCTTCGATACTCCGGCATAGCCAGCTTTTCACGAATTTTAGCATCCTCATGATGGACCTTTTCATTCCGTGTATATGGAACCTCCAGCAGCTGCCCACCATATTCCTTCAGTCTTTCCATGACATGGTCCCGTATGGCACGCATAGGACCGCTAGTCCAGTTATCCCCATGGATAATATAATCAGGATGATACTCATCAATTATAGAATCATACATAATATCATTCTGTATGATTACTTCTTTTACAGGGAGTTCCCGTAATAATTTCAACCGTTCATCCTGATCCAGAAGAGGAAACCGGTTGTAACGAATCATAACCTTGTCTGCAAGGACACCGATCATAACCTCACCGTGTTTTCTAGCCTCTGCAATAATGTTCATATGTCCTTCATGTATGACATCCGTGGTAAAACATGTATAAACTAATTTCATATCTGTTTTTTAATCCTCCCCCTCCCAAACAAGACAGGCATCCGCAACCCCCGTACTCCGCGCGAAACTGGATTTTTCCTATGACTTTACGTGTACAACGAGGAAACTCATCCGCAAATCCTGTACTCCGTGCGGAACCGGTCCTTTATCCTATGACTTTACGTGACCTCAATTCTTCCACGCACATTTGAATTCCTTCTTTCAGGCTTATTCTGGGCTTCCAGCTGGTACGGCTTCGTATCTTCTCAGTACTCAACAGCCTTCTCTCCGGATCAGATTCCCTGTAACCCTCAAAAACCACCTCCGGCTTGCCAATACCAAGGGCATCTGCACAAAGACCCACCAGGTCCAGAATTGAAATTTCTTCATCCGTAGCAACATTATATACACCGCCATCCAGGGCCGACTCCGTATCAATTAAAGCAAGAACCGCCGCACAGCTATCAATATTATGCAGGAAGGTGCGCCTGTTCTTTCTGCTATTCTCCAAAAGAGTCACCTTTCCTTCTTCCATCAAGCTAGTAAGGATGAAGGGAATAATGTGCTTGGGATATAATTCATTCTTGCTATAGACATTAGCAAACCTCAAGGAACATCCTTTCACCCTTCCTTCATTAACTGCGTCCCTCAGGAAGAACTCAGTCAATAGCTTTCCCGTAGCATAACTGGTTCTCTGGCTATGCTCTGCATTGGCAAGCAAGATATAGTCCTTCTCCGATACCCCTCCGCTTTCATTCCAGGAGTTCATAGAATATACTTCGGATGTAGAACAATTAATATAGGCGTATGCCCCCTGCCTCAAAGCCTGCTCCAGGAATGCTCGCATTCCCAGCACATTCGTATCAAAAGTTCGGTTAACATAATAGAAATGCTCCGTATGAACGACTGCAGCGCAGTTAATATATATCAACCTGCCATAGGATGCCTTCTCCTCCTCTATCCTCTTCTCCAAATCCGCCATTTGTTCTGTATCATTGATATCATATTCAAAGAAGGAAAAGCGCTCATTATCAATGACATCGTGAACCGTATCTATCGATGACGCAAAGAAATTATCGAATCCTATCACCCTATGGCCAGCGGCGATAATCTGGCGGGACAGCTCATTTCCGGTCATCCCCGCCACTCCGCTTATTACATACAAATCAAACATTTTCACACCCCAATCATCAAACTATTCCAATATAAGAATCGTATCCCGTCCCACATAATCCGAAGCCCAAAGCCCTTCCGGCACTTCAAAACTCCATTCTATGAAAGGAAACCTTCGCCACCCTTTTTTCCTCCGGCGGCGGGGTCATGTAATCCTCATAAATGTATTTCAGAATGCCGTCATAATCCCTGGTCCCGAGGAACTTACAGCCCTCAAACTCATACTCGCTTAACTCCTTAAACCATCTCTTCGGCATACCATAGCGTTCCCTCAAGGGATGGGTTTTCAGATAAAGAGTGCCAAAGGCCGGGAAAAGAAGGCAGCGCACCCTATTATTAGAATTATATCGGCTCAATCCGCTAAAGCGTTTAAGGGCTTTATGGACCGAATCCGCAGGAATAATGGATATCAGCCTATACCACAGCTTCATAAGTCCCTTATCCGATACCCGGCCCACCTTTGACCAGAGTATTTTTCGCATACAAAAACAAGTTATATCCTGCAAAACCTGCCCTATTACAGACTTTGGCACATCATCCAGAGGGAAAATATCGATATAGACACCATTCTGGCATTTAATATGAGTCTGTCCTTCTCTCAAATGGCAGGTCCCGACCCTGCGCAGCTTTCCATAGCCCCACAGATATTCCGGATCCGTATCGTGGTCCTGAAAAAAACAGATCCTGGGATTCAGCTGGTTTCTTACCTTCTTAAACTTCTCATAATCCTTGCGAAGCATGGCTATGTCCGCATCATCATCCCAGGGAATATAGCCTTTGTGGCGCACCGCCCCCAATAAGGTTCCGCAAAAAATAGAATAGCGGATGCCGTTCTTTCTGCAGACCCGGTCCAATTCCTTAATGAGACTCAGCTCAACCAGCTGAAGTCTGCGGAATTCATTAGGGGAAAGCTGCTCATTATTCCGCTTCACAACCATGACCTTATCTAAATTCTCGAGTAAAGCTTCATTATCTTTCATATTATTTTCCTGTTATGACTTCAATATTCTCTGATAGAGCATGCCAAGAACATGACTGCTTAGATATACCGGATGATTTTTCAATCTCTCCGGCTTCACATTCTCCACCAGGCTTTCTATGTCATCCCTATTCCTACAAACAGGTTTTCCCAGATCCATCTCACTAAAGATTAGAGAAAATTTCAGGCTAGCTTCCTTAGGCGTATCACATTCAAAAGCGGTAGCCAGCTCCCTCAGCGTCGAAATCAGAAACCTCTCTCCTCTTTTATCCCTGCAGTCAGCCGTGTGGTCCAGCATATACGGCCACAGTTCATTTACGCAGATTGCCGCCGCATGTCCGTGGGCCAGCCCATAGAGACTTGTCAGCATATAGCACATAGCGTGTCCCGCCGTAGTCTGCGTAATATTAATGGCCTTCCCTGCCAGCTGGGAGGCCCTCTGAATATTCACATTACCCAGCCTTTCATTCTTCAGATAAGCGTCCTTATTCCCCAGAAGCAATGCAATAGCCTCTTTGGAATAAGCCCTGCTCTCTTCCGTTGAATTGACAGACCAGAAAGACTCTATACTATGGCAAAGGGCATCCAGAAATGTGGCCTTCCTATGATAGGGTGAGACGGTCTCCAGAAATGAAGGATCCATGAAAATTGATGTGGGAATACAGTCCTCATGTGTTATAGATTGCTTAATTCCATTATAATATAATACAGCATAACGGGTCACCTCACTGCCTGTACCAGCAGTAGTCGGTATAACCATGAGCGGAATATTGTTTCCTTCAATTCTTTGTTCCAGAAAATTCCTGCCGGCATCCATAGTGGCGAAAAGCTTAATGCACTTGGCTAAGTCCATAGTGCTCCCACCACCCATAGCAAGGATACTGTCACAGCCCTTTTCCCGGAAAAGATCAACACCTTCAACCGCCGATTCATATTTGGGATTTGGCGTGAAATCCGAAAAACGTACCACATCCGTTCCTATGGTTCCTTTCAGATCATACATATGCCTGAATAAAGGATGATACTCCACATTTTTCCCACATATTAGGAGGATTCTTTGAATATGATGGTTATAAATCCACCGGTCAAACCCCTTGTAATCCCCTTCAATATACACCATACGCTGGGCTTCCGAAGCCCTGCGCTCAATCCTGCCGTATTTGATATCCTTCGCGTATGGAAACTCCACAAGTTCTCCGCCATATTCTTTCAGAAGCTCAATAACCTCATCCCGAATTGGTTTTTGAAACCCTTCCTTCCAGTCATCCCCATGCACCACAAAGGCCGGCTTATATTTCAGAATATTATCCCTATAGCTCAATGTATGCTGACCGACAACTTTGTATACGCCTACAATATTCTCAAATAGAATCTTCCTTTCTTCAAATGGGATCATGGGAAATCGCTTATAGCTTGAGACCACCTCATCTGACAAAACTCCTACAATTACCTTTCCCAGCTTCCTTGCTTTTTTAATGAGCCCTATGTGTCCGCTGTGAAGAACATCTGTCGAAAAGGAAATATAGACCGCCCTTTCCTGAACGGCCTTGAGCTTACCCGATACGGTCTTCAAATCCTCTTGATCATCTATTTCCGCACATAGCATATCCCTCACATCCAAAGCATGAATATTACATGCGCCATTCAGCTCATTCAGGGCATTTTCAGCATATACTCCCGTATTTCCAGTTTCACAGAAAGCCACAATCTCATCCAGCCACATCCTCCAGTCACTCTTTTTCAGATGGTAGAGGGCCTGAGCCGCAAGAGCCCTGTCAAAGAACTCAATCCCCACCTTCTCTACCATGCCATCGATAACTACAGCCTTGAAATCCTTCTGGGGCAGGGGACTTGTGGAAGACACCGCCATGCAGCTATGATCGGAGGATACAACCCTCTCCAATACCCTGTCTTCAAAGACCAGGTCCCCATGCATCAATATGATGTCATCACTCAAATAATCCTTTGCGCAATAAATACTATATATATAATTCGTTTCACGAAAGCGGGGATTATTCACGAATTTGATGTCTAATGGAAGATTCAGGCTATTACAGTATTCCATCAATACAGTATCAAACAGTCCCGTAGTCATGACAACCTCCCTTACGCCTTCCTCCGAGAGCTGTCTGAGCTGTCTTGAAAGAATGGTATCTGTACCATATACTTCTGTCATGCATTTAGGATGTTCCGATGTGAGAACCCCCATCCGGGAACCCATACCAGAATTCAAGATTAAAGCCTTCATAATTTATTTCATTATTCAATTATCAACATCGATATATTGAACAAATCCCTTTCTCCAGTTTATAACCAGGCATTTCAATCATACATCTAATTCCGCCGCCTGTCTGCCATACTCATAAATTTCAGCTTTATATCCCTTGCCAATATACCCGGTCAAATATCATTGACTGCGGAATTGTTTCACCTACGAATCTCAGCCTTATATCCCAGACCCCTAAGCGAGGTAATCGAAAAGGCATCACAATCACTAAACTTATTCCGCAATCTGCTTATATAGGTTTTAATGGTATTATAATCACTTTCCGTGTCATATCCCCATATATCATCCATAATATTCTGCTTAGTGAAAAGCTGTCCGGGATAGGATAAAAGCTTATGTAAAAGCTGAAACTCTTTCTCTGTCAGCTCCACCTTCTTGCCCCCATAGATAGCGCACCTGGTCTCCTCGGACAGGGAAAAATCGCCAATCTCAATGACCTTATCGCTGCTAATCCTGGCCCGCCTCAGAATCGCCTCCATGTGCCAGATTAATTCTTCATGGTCAATGGGCTTGGTCAGATAGTCGTCAATCCCCAATGCAAAGCCTTTCTTCTTGTGGTCAAAGGTATCCATGGCAGTCAGCATAATGACCGGGGTCATATCCCCCACATCCCGCAGGCTCTTCACAAATTCATAGCCATCCATCCTGGGCATGGAAATATCCACAATGAGGAGATCCACGGCTTCTTTATCCAGAAAGTCCAGGGCCGCCTGGCCATCGGCAGCCTCGTGGATTTCAAACCGATCCTTTAATCTAGCCTTCAAATATAAGCGTACAGAAGCCTCATCTTCTACTATAAGTACTCTAACCATCAAAACTCCTCATAATCTTATTGCTCCACTTTCCAGATATACAGATCCCGTTTTACCGCAAAGGACAGAGCGGATCCTTGCTTCCTCTTCCAGACATATTGTTCTCTTCCTGCCGCAAAGGGCAGAGAGGATTCCTTCAACAAGTCTCTCAACGCAAGCTTTAATTTTATGCAAACCGTCAGTCTATGAATAGTACAGGAGAGACAAGCACTAGTCTATTCCGGTTTAGCCTGCAGGCCTTATCCATAAGACATGGGTAATGAGACACCCCATTTTTTCCATGGTTCTTTATCGTCCTCTAAGCAAACTCAGGAAAGCCTACTGCCACCCGCTCATTTGCTGCTAATCTGCCTTATTCTGACAGGAAGCTGCTCTATCCTTTCAATCTTGGCAGTCCCGAAATCATTCACGGCTGTTATCCGTGCCATCTTTGTCTGGGAATTAACCGAAATCCTCCCCATCTCCCATTCTCCGTTCACCTTATATTCAATAATCGTGCCCTCCGGAATAGGTATGTTATTAATTCTCACACTTCCATCCAGTTTTTGCTGCAGAAGTCCCTCCATTTTCACGGGTTCATGCAGATAATAGCCAACTTTTTTCACCCTATCCACTATATCCATCATCTGAATAAGAATTCTGGCCTTAAAGCGGCTTTCCGGGTCACTGGCACTCGTTAAAAGCTTTACCAGCTTCTCATCTGCATTATTCTGATTGGCAAATTCCTCCATTTTCTTGGATATGTTGTATGCATAGTCAATGAATTCATCAATAGTAGCAGCCTCTTTCATAGCCACAGTCAAATCCTCCCTAAAATAATAATAATCTCTGCATCTGGTTCTTGCGATTGTCGTGACAACTTGCCTGACATCCCGGATCCCTGGCATTCTATGCCCAAAAACATCTCGTTATGAACCGCCTCTATATGCCCGTCCCCGGACAGAGTTTATAGCTTCCCTTGTATCACGGGGCCTCCCGGTCAAGGTTCTTGACTCCGTCAGACCACGGGGTCTCCCGGTCAGGGTTTTGACTCCACTAGACCACGGGGCTTCCCAATCAGGATTTTTGACTCCACTAAACCACGGGGTCTCCCGGTCAGGACGCGTTAACCCCCCTGTATCACGGGGCTTCCCTCTTTGGGTTTTGACTCCACTAGATCCAGCGTGCTTCCCTCTCAGGGTTCTTGACTCCACCAGAATCACGGTGCTTCCCTCTCAGGGTTCTTGACTCCGCCAGAATCACGGTGCTTCCCTCTCAAGGTTCTTGACTCCGCCAGACCACGGGGTCTCCCGGTCAGGACGCGTTAAACCCCCTGTATCACGGGGCTTCCCTCTTTAGGTTTTGACTCCACTAGATCCAGTGGGCTTCCCAGTCAAATAGAGTGCTCGCCTATGATTTTCTCCATCCAAACCATATTATACCAGCGGTCAAACTTATATCCGCATTTATGGAACTCCCCTACCTTCGTATAGCCCATATGATGGTGGAAAAGTTCGCTATTCTTGGTCAAATACTCGTCCTCCTCAATAGGATCGGCAATACAGGCATACAAATTAATAATTCCCTGCTTAATTAAAGCCTGCTCCAATGCCTGATATAAAGCCCTGCCATACCCCCTGCCCTTAGAGTCCCTGTCCAGATATATTGTAACCTCACAGGAATGGTCATAGGCGGTTCTCGCCTTGAAAACTCCGGCATAGGAATATCCTTTAATAACACCGTCCTCCTCTAGCAGAAAGTAAGGATACTTTTCCTGAATATGCCTCATCCGGCCCCGAAACTCTTCCAGAGTAGGAACATCATATTCAAAGGAAATCGCCGTATTCAAAACATAATAGGAATAAATCTCCAAAAGCCTCTCGGCATCCTCAATTCTAGCCCTGCGAATATTCATACAACCTCAATTCAATTTCAAACAAAATAACTCAAATATGTCTCTTAATATAATTTCATTTTTCTATTCGGTCAAGTTAGCGAAATAGTGCGGATCGTTTATCTCAAAGGGGAGCCGAATCCTTTCCTTCCTAACAGAGAACTTCTCTCTGTATCCTATTCCAGACATGCTTTTTATTTCCACTCCAGAGCGGGGCAATGAGCAGCCTCTTGTCACCGTCCCCGGTCAGCCTATGTATGATCACGTTATCCGGAATCCGTTTCACACATTCTTTCAGAAGATCAATATACTCATCCTCAGAAAGCACCCGGAACTTACCCTCATTATACTCCTTGGCCAAGTCCGTACCTTTCAGAACATGCAAAAGCTGCAGCTTGATCCCGGAAGTGCAGGTATAGGACAGAGAGTCAGGGTTTGACGTAGGCAATGCCGCCTTTGTTTCCGTATTACCAGCATAGGACAGGGAATCAGGATTTACCATAGGCAGTGCCGCCTTGGTTTCCGTATTGCCAGCATAGGACAGGGAATCAGGATTTACCGTAGGCAGTGCCGCCTCGGTTTCCGTATTGCCAGCATAGGACAGCGAGTCCGGGTTTGATGTAGGCAGTGCCGCCTTGGTTTCCGTATTGCCAGCATAGGACAGCGAGTCCGGGTTTGATGTAGGCAGTGCCGCCTTGGTTTCCGTATTGCCAGTATAGAACAGGGAGTCATGGTTTGCCGCTGGCACTGCCTCCCCAGCCCCGGCATTACAGACATAGGAGACAGTAGCAAGCATATCCTCACGGGATTCCC
>JAILCB010000022.1 GCA_024680595.1 Lachnospiraceae bacterium
AGAGTTGTTCTCAATCAGGTACCAGTCTTTGCCGTCAAACTTTACTACTGTTGTGGTATTCAGCAGATTGGCATAAGGATCACCGCCCCGGGCATACGCCGTCGAACTCATCCCCGTCATCAACCCCAGCATCAGCGCAAGGCTAAACAGGAAACCCAAAAGTCTCGTCTTCTTCATAACTAATTCCTCCCTACATCTTTAATGCGCATCAAAATCAGATAATGCGACCATGGCAGAGTGAACGGCGGGTTCTCTTTGAATTGGGTAAACAGCGTTTGGCTTTTTCCAATCGCAAAAAAGGTAAACAGCGTTTGGCTTATTCTGTCCTTATACTCCAAATAGAACCGACGGCAGTTCTTCAAAGTTTCCCTCAAATAACCGCGCCCGAATTCCTCTGTCAAAGCCTCCGACAGGCGGTCAATCACACGGGCTCCAAAGGATGATATCAGAACCCTGGATCCCCCGCAGATCCTGGTCCCCACGGTCCTTTCATTTACCATCATTATCTTTGAAAAGTCCCGCAATACAGCTCTTCCTGCAGAAGCAGATACCGAAGGAGACGCATCCGGCATATCCATCATTGAGCACCCCTTCCTCATACTTCCGGTCCCGAATTTGGTCCAGGGCCTTATTCAGACCGTCCTCCATCTGGTTAAACTTCTTGCAGGCCTTGACCTCAAAGAGGTAGGCAGGATCCTTGGGGCGGTTGGGATATAGGACGATATCCGGCCTCCCTATTCCCTCCTCCCGGTTGGTCTGCACCCGATAAGCGGGGAAGCCGTACAGGAGACTGGTCAGAAAGCCATGATAGAATCCCTCCTGACTGTCGAAGGTGCTGATACTCTGCTCCAAAAGTCCCGAAACATAGTCGGCAATCCCATCCGTGTCATGACAGGCTATGGCACCATATAGCCTCTTCCTGTCGGCCTTCTTAATAACGCCGTCAAACCAGCTGACCATATGATTTGAATAAATTCCGGCAACCTCCTCATTGGGAATTCGCATGGTCAGATATATATCCCGACCTTCCCTTCTTTCGGACACCTTCCTCAGATATCCCGTGAAAAAAAGAAAACTCCAGAGATTATCCTCGGACTCGTATATATCGCCATAAGTGATGTCCTCATGAATCCGCTTCTCAATGTTTTCTCCCAGAATCAACTGGTTTAGTTCCTCCCTCACCTTCTCGTCCGCATTCACCACCAGCTCACGTACAATATCATTAGAGGAGGTATTGGCCCAGTAGGGCTCCGCAAAGCGATGGGGATCGCTCTCGTGCTCCCTGACATATTTAATGACACTCCATGGATTGTAGACCTCGACCTCCCCGAAGAGATAGCCGTCATACCATTCACGCACTTCATCCACCTTTTCCCCAAGACCGTAGGCCCTAAGCATCTCCTCGGTCTCCATAGGGGTAAAGCCGAAATATTCCCCGAAATTACTGCTAAGTATGGAGTTTACATCCAAATGATTGAGTCCCGTAAAGATACTCTCCCTGCTGATTCTAAGGCAGCCTGTCACTACCGCGAACTCCAGGGCATCATTGGTCTTCAGTGCGGATTCGAAGAGGGAGCGGAAAAAGTCCACCATCTCATCATAGAAGCCCCGGTGCCAGGCATTCTCCAGGGGCACGTCATATTCGTCTATGAAAATAATTGTCTTGCTCCCAAAGTGCTTTTCTAATAATTCTGACAGAATCCTCAGGGAATCCCCGTATTGGACCAGTTCCAGCCCAAATGCCCTGCTCTCCTCTTTCTCCGATGAAAAGCCGGCCATTCTTTCATCCCATTTCACATCGCCCTTACATATATTATCAAAACGTATCTTCTCCGTCTCATTCAGCTTTTCGGAATTCATGAGGTATTGATGACGTTTATATTCCCCAATAATCTGTCCCCGGAGCATGAGGAAGGCTGAGCGGAAGTCCGGCTGTTTCGCGCTCTTCAGGGATAACTTGATTACCGGATACTTTCCCATTCCGGACAGAATATCCTCCCCACAATCCATAATCTTTTTCCCCTGAAAATAGGGCAGCTTATCAATCACATTTCCATCCCGGTCCAGCTCTTTCTCGAAAAAGGTGCGCAGCATGGAAAGGGCCAGGGTCTTGCCGAAACGCCTGGGCCTGGTGAAAAGGGTCACTTTCTCGCCTGTTTTGAGCAAATCCCGGATAAGCAGGGTTTTATCGACATAATACATGTTGCCGTCAATAAATTCCCTATAATCCTCATAGCCTATCCCTATCTTTTTCCTTTCCATAATCAGGCACCTCCATCAGGAAACTTGTACCACCCTTTCATCAAAAGGCCTCATTTTTCCCATCTACTTTCACAATCTACCATAAAAGATGCCCTGCTACAAGCGAGTAGAGGCTTAGACTGGAAAAAAGGTCCGGAGGCCACAGCATTGACGCCTGACGGCGTAATCCCTGTGGCTCTCCGGGCCATCTGTATTGATTCTATTTCATGTCCTTGGTCTTGCCTGCGGCCTCGCCCCGAGTCACGAGGCTTACCTGAAGCGCTACAAGGAAAATGTAGCCTCCTAAAACTGGTCGTGGCTTTGTCCCAGGCCACCCTGGTCTTCCCGGCCTCCTCAGCACTCTCGGCCTTACTCGCTGTCCCCAGACTTGCCTTCGATCTCGCCCTAGGCCCCCCGGTCTTCTCAGGAGGCGCCTCTCCTATCCTTAATTAGAATGACATCCTACTCCTATCTCCGCCATAGATATAAATTCAGTATAGATGAGTGGGGCTTATTTCACATTTTATCCGAAAACCTCATCCAGCTTTCGCTCCAATGTCCCCTCCTTGGCATAGGGAAGGGCGTCCAGCTGCCGAAAATTATGGGTTTTGATATTCACGTCCTCATCAAAGCCCAGAATATAGCTGGTTGCAATCTTATAGATGATTTCTGTGGGTGCGAGACCGTAGACCTGTTTCTCGAATATATGCCTAAGCCTTTCGGTCTTGTCCGGAAATTGACGCTTCATCTCTTCGCTCTGGTACAGCCGCTTCACTATCTCTGTAATAAAGAGACCTGATTTCATGTAGAGATCTATGAAGGTTTTGTCCGGTCTGTCAAAGCAGCCAGGATTCTCCTGCTCCATAAGGTCAACCATACGCTTTACCACATCCTTTGGCGTGAAAATCTGGTTGGTTTTCTGAGGTGGAATATAATCAAAAATGTCCTCTATACTCTTTTCGTCAAAGTAATCTGCCAGCTTCCTTTTGAGTGCCAGGAATTCCTTTACGGAATCATCGAATACCACCGAATCAAATAAATGTCCTTCAAACTCCCTCTGCTCCCCGGTCTCATTATCCGTATAATGCCCACCGTCCCGCAGAAGTCTGAACTGTTCCAGCGTGATGCTGGTGACTTCCAGAAATACCTTGTCCGGAATAATATTGTCAAAGGTGGCCAAGGTAACGCTATCATCCCCGTATGCCATGAGGAAGGAGGGAATGGTTCTGGAGAAGCCCCTTAAATGATCCCGAACCCCATCCTCAATAGTGTCCTTTTCCCTTTCTAATTTAATGGTCTCTTGATTCCTGGTCATTCCCTGCTTGGAATTAACCTTGAATTCGTCTACGGCACTATAGATATCTTCCTTGAATTTTGAGTGATTATCCTCTTGCTTCTTGTCATAAATCGCGTTGATTTCCTCACTAGTCTTGCCGGTCTCAAGTCTGGACTGCATCTCCCGGACCCGCTCCTGCTCGATAATACTCTTCTCTATCTCGTATTGACCGACAAGCTTATCTACTATCCTTTCCGCATCTGCTTTCATTCTGAATTCATGCTGACGCCTATCGGTTGCTTTCATATCCGATCCATATTTCTCCTGACCGTCTTCAATGATATTCTTAATAATTTTGTCATTGATGAGGGTCTTTAGCCTGTCACTCATCTTTTTCTTTTCCGATTTCGGGTCATCCGTCTCCACGACGATGGTTTCCAAATCATCAGAAACATCATAGATTTTGTTGCCAAATATTTCCGCACTTTTGCCTATGACATATTCATCCGATAATTCCACCTCTCCCTCATCATTTAAGGACAGGCTTTCCTTGGTTTCTTCGGAAAGATTAACCTTAGCCGAAGGCTCCTCTACTGGCTCGAAATGGTTGATTATATCAATGATTTCCTTTGGTGCGGAAAAGATGTTGCTAATATTCTGAAAGAGGAAGTTACTCATGAAGCCACGGCGCACGACTTCTACGGACTTAATCTTTCTGGGTATGGTAAGGACTTTCTCGGCATCCAGCTCGATGAGCTCTCCATTTTCATCCTCACCAATCACCGGGAAGAAGTTTAGGAGTTCTCTCACATTGTCCTTTCTGCTTTCCGCATCCCCCTTGCCGGAGGCCGTATTCACAGAGAGGTCGTTGGCAAATTCTTCAAATATAATCAGGGTTCTTGCCGGGTCAAAGTCAAATACATAGGCATTTTCCTTCCTCTGAAACTCTGTCCCCTTCTGGAAAAGGCAGGGATTTTGGGCGCGGAAGGCGGCCTGCATATAGAGGGACGGTGATTTGACATTGGAAAGCATCAGGACAGCGGTCCACTCCGGAATGGTGATTCCTGTGGTAAGCTGGCCCACGGAGAGTGTTATGGTCTTTTCATGCTCCTTGATAGCCTTTACAACCTTATCATAGGATTTCATGGTCTCATCATTATCGTCGATCTTTCCATCTCCTGCCGCCAGAATTACCTCATAATCCTTGAATACAGGATGCTCTCTGAGCTTTTTGACAAGGGCCCTGGCGCTTTCCACCCTGTTTAGAAGCCAGAAGGTATGCTTTAACTCTGACCTGAGCTCTTCTGTGGAAAAGGGGAATTTCTTCTGTAATGTGAGGGCATCAAGGAACTTGTCTACAGAGGATTCGTGGACAAAGCGTCCGTTCTGGACCTGGAAGAATTCATTCAAATCAAAGGCATACTCCTCTGTCTCTCCCTGTATCTCTATGCCCTGGGAGAGCTCATCTCTAATAATTTCGGACATTTGATAGGTGAAGAGGTTTAGTTTGGGCAAATTGGCATAGGGGTTTGTATTCCCGGTGGAGTCGTCCCAATCCCGTTTCTTTCTCTGCTCATCCGCATAGGTATAATTAAAGATAGCATCGTCCTTGAATTTGGAATTTGCCAGGGCTTTGAAAGGAGTCCCGGAAAGATGTAACGTAAACCTCCTTTTAATTTGCTCAAAAGCCATGTCTGTCTTGTATGTATCCACTCCTTCATGGGCTTCATCAATGACAAGCAGGTCCCAGTTGGTATAACGCACCTCCTTTAACTTGTCATATTCACCCCCGAAATAGATCGATCCTTTCAGATCCTGCAGGGACAGGAAGTAAATCAGGTTTACTGGATTGAGGCCGTTATTCTTCCTGCTCCTTTCATTTGCGGCAAAGGATTCATAGGAAATTACACTCCCTTTATCCTTTATGCCGTCTACGGAACTTACAAAGAAGTATAAGGATTCCCGTCCCATAAACTTGCTGTAGTCTTCATACCAGGAATTAGCGATTGCGGGCCTATTGGTGACAATAAGGACCTTCTTCGCTTCGATTCTCTTAATGAAGTCATATACGGAGAGGGTCTTGCCGAATCGGGGCTTGGCATTCCAAAGGAACTCCCCTCCTTCATGGGAGTCATGATAGGCCTTGGTCATGGAAACTGCCTGGGCCTGCTCGTCCCTCAAGGAGTACTGGATAATGGCGGTTTCATCCTCCAGAATCCCGCGGTTCTCACGGAAGTCATTAAACATATCCTTGGAAGCAGGACCTGTAATATGGAACCATTCATTATTCTTTCCGGCCTCCTGCTCGATACCGGCCTTCCTCATATAGGCATGGAAATCCTTGTCTGTAAACCTTTCCCCGGAACCATCGTCAAACACAGCATTTCCTTTCCATTCCAGATGGAAGGCAATATCCGCAGTATGTGTCTGCTGCTTGATGCGGGCCTCCACGTCCTGCTCCGTATAGCCAATCTTTGTCCAGCCGTCATGACGCGCTACTTCAGGAGTGGTATAGGCATAAATCATCGGTATCACAGGTTTCGTTGATTTAATATTAGGCTGCAACATAATCACACCATCTCCTTTACATGCGTTTCAATGAAATCAATTTCCTCCTGAGAAAGGCCATACTTCTGGTATAA
>JAILCB010000102.1 GCA_024680595.1 Lachnospiraceae bacterium
GTGGTATTGATAGCCGGAATGATGGTCTGCCCTTTTCTCGGAGGCCTGGTAAAGGACTCCGGTGAAATCACTGAAAATATATATATCCTCTTTATTCTATTCCTGCTGAATAAAGCAAAAACATTCCTGCTCTATGCTCATAAGGATGCTTTGCTTAATGCGTCCCAGCGCTTTGATAGCATAAAGATCGTGCATGTCACTTCCTATGCGGTCAAAAGCTGCCTGCAGCTCCTGGCTGTGGCCGTTTTCAGGGATTTCTATCTCTATTCTGCAATATTAATATTGGGGACCGTTCTCTACAATGTATCCCTCAATGTCCTTTCCAAAAAGAAATTTGGCCAATATTATCCCGAGGGGACCATTGATGAAGAGACTAGGCGGGTGGTCAGAGAACAGGTTACGGGACTGTCCGTTTCTAATGTATTGGGGGTCAGCAGGGACTCCTTGAATTCCGTCATGATCGCCTCCTTTTTTGGACTCTATATAGCGGGAAAGTATTCAAACTATGTCGTAATCTATGATGCCGTCCTACTACTATTCCTGATGGTCACAAAGGCTATTCAGTCCAGTATCGGCAATAGCATCGTTTCTGAGAGTGTGGAGAAGAACTATGGAAACCTGACCAAAATGGAGTTTCTGCATAATATAGCAATTACCGTTTGTACGGCATATATGATTTCCCTCTACCAGCCCTTTATGAGAATATGGATGGGGGAGGATCTGATGTTTTCCGATTCCATCATGGCCTTATTCGTCCTATATTTCTATATTAGGGTTATGAACGAGGTGAGAAATGCCTACTTCTCTGCTCTCGGATATTGGTGGAAGGCGAAATGGATATTTGTGACGGAGGCGGTGGTGGTCGTCATCCTGATGCTATGCCTGGGCAGGCTCCTTGGCGTGTCCGGAATTATCCTTGCGCCCTGTATCTCTATTCTGACCGTGAATTATTTTGGCCTCACAAACCTCATGTTCCGGGAGTATTTCAAAACCGGAAGAAAAGAGTATTATGCCAATCGGCTCCTTTACACGGTGGTTACCCTGGTAATCAGCGGGACGACCTGGTACTTCTCTAATCTGGTCCCTTTTGAGGGTATAGGGGGCCTGGCGGCGAAGACCGGTGTCTGCACCTGTCTATTGCTGGTTCTGGTACCCTCTGCCATGTTTTTGCTGAAGAGAGAGTATATGAAGGAATCCATAGCCTTTATCAAGCAGATAATTAAGGCATGAGAAAGGGCGGAGTCCTGATTCGGGAAGAGACATAATTATGCTAAAGAGAGAGTATATGGAGGAACCCATAGCCATTATCAGGCAAATAATTAAGGCATGAGAAAGGGCGGAGCCCTGATTTCCTAGGGGAAATAAATGAGATGATGACAAGAGATCTGCCTGCCGTGATAATACTGAATTACAATTCGTATGAGGATACACGGAGGCTCATAAAAAGCATCGAGAAATACGATCCGGGGCTCTGCCTAATAGTGGTTGATAATGCGTCCGCCCCTGGGGAAAGGCAAAAGCTAAGGGCTATTGAGGGCAGATGCATATTGATCCTGCTTAATGAAAATGGCGGATATGCCGCAGGGAATAATGCCGGGATAAGAAAGGCCATGGAGCTTGGATATGATGCCTTTCTTCTGGCGAACAGTGATACCCGCCTTATCAGTGGGCATGCCATCCGTGACAGCTATGCCTATATGAAAAGGAAGGGGATCGGAATCCTGGGGCCCAGGATGGTAAATGAGTCAGGTCAGGATGTTTCGGGCATGATAGGCGTTGACAGATACGGCAGGACGAGACATGAGCTGACAGACCAAATAAGGAGGTGCAAAAGCCTTACCGGGGCATTTCTTCTGATTAGCAGACAGGTGATCGAGAGAATAGGATACCTCAGGGAATTCTATTTCCTCTACCGGGAGGATACGGATTACTGCATCAGGGCATATAAGGAGGGCGTGAAGATCGTATACTATCCGCCTGTCACGGTGGTCCATAGAATGGGTACAACTACCAAGAGTGTGGCTGACTATTATTATTACAGAAACATGTTTATTCTTTCGCGGGAGAACTACCATATCGGAAGCCTGGAGCTGGCCCTTTTCTATCTATTCAGATTCCTGCGGTATTCTCTCGGGATTATAAAGGGAAGGGGCCCATTCAGGGAAAAGCCCGGAAGGCTGCGTCTTCTTTGGCGGGCCTACTGTGATGGAGTCAGGGATGTACGCGGCAAAATCCGGATATAGACCTATAGGAGAAGTCCGGATATAGATCCACAGGGGTCGCCGCAAGTGACCGGAGCCATAGAGAGAGGAGACCGGAAGGATAAGGGGACATGGACAGAGATTTCAGGTTTTATGGGACGATAGCGGGCGGTTTGTGCTGGAATGAGCTCACGCTTAAACGCATGAAAGACCCCCGCGCACTGGAAAACTTTGGATACAAGGTATATTCCCAGAATGACGAGGACGGGATCATACATGAGATATTCCGGAGGATCGGAACGGAAACAAAGGAGTTTGTCGAGCTGGGGGTGGGAAACGGCCTGGAATGCAATTCCCACTATCTCCTGCATTGCGGCTGGCACGGCCTATGGATCGAGGGAAATAAAGGGTTCTGCAGGGAGATGGGGAATAAATTCAGACCCGTGATTAAAAACGGCCGCCTGAAGGTGGTCCATGGATTTATCACCCGGGAGAATATAGAAAGGATGATTAGGCTCTACAGAAACGCCCATGGGGCAGACAGCCCGCCGGATTTTCTGAGTATAGATATTGACGGAAATGACTGGTATGTCTGGGAAGCCATAGACTCCATCAGACCGCGGCTCGTGACTATAGAGTATAATGGCAAATTCCCGCCGGATCTCAGCTGGAAACAGGCCTATGATGCAGGACATATATGGGATAAATCGGACTGGCAGGGGGCTTCCCTGAAGGCAATGGAAGAGCTGGGCAGGGGAAAAGGCTACATTCTTACGGGAACAAATCTTACCGGTGTCAATGCCTTTTTTGTCAGGGAGGATCTGTACTCAAAAGACCTATTTCTGGACCTTCAGACGGCAGAGGAGCTCTATAATCCCTACAGAGGGGAGCTTAGCTTTGTTTCCCCGGGCCATAGGGCGGTATACTGTCTTGTGGATCAGGAGGAGAATAAAGGGATTAGGAATTATTATGCCAGTGAAAGGGAGTTTTGGATTTCGAAGAATAAGAGCAGGATAAAGCGATTACTAAAAGGGATAAGGAAAGCCATTTATGATCAAAAGACCTGAGGAAAATTAGGCAAAAAAGGATAACAGATTCCTTTCATATTGACCTATTGGAGACGGTAAATCAATAAGGCAGGGCCGAATTGTGAAAGGCCCTGCCGATTTGTGTGTAGGCTACGAGCCAAAGCCTCATGGGACGCTTGCGTCCCGATGAGGCCTTGGCGACAGCCCATCATCGAAAGTCCGAAGGACTTGAGATGTGGGCGTAGCCGGAATCGAGAGGGGGGCTTTCTTCCCCTCTCGATTGTGTAGGCTGCCCATCATCGAAGGCCCGAAGGCCCTGAGATGCGGACGTAGCCATGCTCATGGAACCATGACCTGACGGGCCTCACGTATGCACCTTGTGGTCCAAAAGAGGATCGAGATCCAAGCAAATGCGATGGTAGAGCGGAACCTCACGTATGCGCCCTGTGGTCCAAAAGAAGATCGAGACCCAAGCAAATGCGATTGCAGAACGGAACCTCACGTATGCACCTTGTGGTCCAAAAGCAGGGCGTGGGCAATATTGACGGCATGGTCGGAGCACCGTTCCAGAGCGGTGATAATATCCGTAAAGATAACACCGCCTACGGGGTCACAGCCCTCATCCATCAGACGCTGGATATGGGAATTAATGAACTTAGTCTGCAGATCATCCACATTCTGCTCCAGGGCATCTGTTTCGGGAAGAAGACTGAAGTCCTCGGTCTCGAAAACATGCAGGGAAGCATCAATAGTTTTCAGGGTGGCCTCCGTCAGGATTTGAAGCTCACTCTTGCCTATATCAGACAGAGAAGCCTTGCGCTCCTTGAAATCGCCTTCATATTCCGCAATATTCTCCGCGTAATCAGAAATCCTCTCCATATCCGATGAAACCAGAATGAGCTGGGACAGACAGTTAACCTCCTGGGGAGAATAATCCTTGGACCGGAAAGCGATCAACTTCTCCTGGATCTTGTCGGTCAGAATATCCACAGTATCCTCTAATTCAAAAACAGTCTGAGCCATATTATCATCCAGGGTGAAAAAGCACTTCGAAGCCTTGGCCAGGCTTTCCCTTGCCAGATTTCCCATCCGCATCAGCTCCAGCTTTGCCTGCTGAATCGCCACAGAGGAAGGCAGGTCCGCGGTCTGAACGAGATAATGAAGCTTTCTGTCCTCGACGGACCGGCTCTCGTCCGACGAAACCGGCACAATCTTCTTTGAAAGGGCCACGATATAGTCGGCGAAGGGCAGCTCCAGAAGCACGGCCAGGATAGCAAAGATAGTGTGGGTATTAGCCACCTGATGGCCTATATCCCCCGGGGTGAGATTCTGAATCATCTGGGTGAATGCAGGGAATATGGAGACTAAGAGCAGCATTAGGGCGGCCCGGATCAGATTGAATAAAAGATTCAAAATAGCGCTTCGCTTGCCGTTTTTGTTGGTGGTCAGGGAAGCAAGGAGGTTTGGGGTGACAGAGCCGATGGCGGCTCCAATCACCAGGTATACGGTAATCTGGTAGCTGACCAGGCCCTGAATGGCAAAGGTCTGGAAGATAACTACTGAGGAGGACGAACTCTGCAAAAGGGCCGTGAAGGCGACACCGAATAGCACTGCTATGGCGGGATTTTCCAAAGTAGAAAGGAAAGAAATAAAAGGTGCGCTCTGGGAAAGCGGGGCTATGGCGGATTTTATCGAGGAAATACCAGTGAAAAGCATTCCGAA
>JAILCB010000109.1 GCA_024680595.1 Lachnospiraceae bacterium
TGCGGCTACGCCGCTATCATCTCGCAAGCAAGCTTGCTCGATGATGAGCGGTCGCCGTAAGCCGTGGTCTGCAAGCAAGCTTGCACCACGGCTTTCGGCTCGTCGCCTGCACAAAAAACCTCCCTGACGAAGGCTGCGGCCCCGTCCGGGAGGTTTTTCTTAAATAACTAATATTGACTAATCCGCTTTACAGGGTGAATTTGGCTACTATGCCCTGGAGCTCCTGAGCGTTTTCTGCCAGCTTGTCGGAGGACTCGGCCACCTCGTGGGTGGATGCGGTCTGCTGCTGGGATGCGGCGGAGACATTCTGGGTTTCGTCCGCAACACTCATACTCATCTGCTCGATATTCCGGATATTATCCGCAATCATGTCGGTTCCATCGGAAAGGTGATTCACGATCTCATTCATTCTTGCAGACTGATCCGAAATCGAATGAACCATTTCCACGATATTGCTAAAGGTGCTTCCCGCCTCATTAACAGTGGCCGTGCCCTCGAGAACATTCTGGGAGCCTTCCTTCATGGCCTTAACGGCCTCTTCGGAATTCTTCATGATGTCATTAATGAGTACGGTAATCTTGGAAGCGGCCTCATTGGACTGGTCCGCCAGCTTGCTGATTTCGCTGGCAACCACGGCAAATCCCTTGCCCATCTCTCCGGCCCTGGCAGCTTCAATAGAAGCATTGAGGGAGAGGAGATTGGTCTGACTGGCAATCTCAGCAATAGTATCCACAAAGGCGTCAATATTCTTCAGCTGTTCTCCCAATGCCTCTACCACAGTGGCAGTGTTTTCAACGGAGGATTTAATGGAGACCATCATATTAGTGGCATTGGTCATATCGGTGGCGCCCTTTGTTGCGGCCTCATTGGTATTCTCAATCATTTCAGCCGTTACATTAATGGCATCCTTGAATTCCTGCATGCTTTCCACGAAATTCCTGGTCTCATCATTAACACCTGACACGGCGGAAATCTGGCCGCTGCAGGTGCCGGCCACATTGGTGCAGGAAGTGGCAACCATTTCGCTGGCCTGGGCTGACTGGGAGGCGCTGGCGGAGAGCTCCTCAGAGGCGGCGGCCACATATGAGGTGGTATCGGAAATCTTCATCATGAGACCCCGGATACTCTCATGCATCAAGGTAAGGGCTTCCGAAATCTGTCCGATTTCATTCTTTTCCTTGCGTAATTTCCGGACCTCGTCCATTTCGCGGTTTTCACTGAAATCACTGTTGGACATGCGGGTTAATTGGCCGGTAACCAGGGTGATGGGTCTGATAATCTTTCTGCCCATGTAGATGGCGACTATGACTCCTATGACAATCAGGACTAGGACCAATATGATAGACTGAATAATGCTCTTTTGCAGGGCGGCTTTTGCATTGGCCTCATAGTCTGCCTTGAGGGCATCGATATGATCCACCCATACGCCGGTACCCATGACCCAGTCGAAGGGCTGGAAATAGGCAGTGTAATTGATCTTTGGCAGAGGCTCGGTTTCATTGGGTTTTGCGAACATGAGCTCCGTATACCCGCCTCCGCTTTGCATGCCGTTTTTGATCATTTCCTGAATAAAATAGGTCCCGTTAGGGTCAACGGAATCCCACCTGGAATTACCCTCTGTATCTCTTCCCAGCAGTACTACATTGATTCCCTTTGAAGTATCTACCCAGAAATAGCCGTCGCCATCATTATACCGCAGTTCCCTGATGATATCGGCGGCCTCCTTTTGTGCCTGCTCCATGGTCATTTCACCCGCCTGAACTCTATTGTTCATGACGGTACAGATGCTCATGGCCTCTTGAGTTTCATTTTTCAATTCGGTTTTAATGTCTTCCAACAACCTGCTGCTATAAGCCTCTGACTGGGTGGAATTATTGCTTATTGTACTGATAACTGAAAAAACCTCGATAAGTACAGCTGTCAGAACCACTGCCAGTATAATTGCAGCTACGATTACCCTCATTAATGATCCGCGTTTTTTTTTCACGACTTAGCCTCCTAACTAGAATAAACAATTGGGTTATATAATTGTATATTATTGCCAAATATTTCACAATTACTTTTTGAAATTTAATTTCATTTTAATAATTATGTGTCCAACTAAAACGGTTGTAGGAAATGAAAATTTATAGTAGGATTACTATTTAAGATATTAGATATATAGAAAAAAAATTGGGAAAAAATGGAGTTAGCCGGAATGAACATGAAGACAAGCGGTTTTTCAGACTTTAACGAGTTTTTATTTGAGAATAGAACTAAGGTAAATCGATCCTTAAATACTACAATATGGTTTTGTATTCTGACAGGTCCCTTTCTGGCCCTGGGAATAGCGGGCGGGATTTTTAAGGATATTCAATATTCTATCTGCATCCTTATATCGCTCTACTGTCTGGTTATTGCGTGCATGCACCGTTTTGTTGTTATCAAATGGCCTTCATCCAGGGTTACCAGTGTTTTTTCCCTTCTGGCCCTGAATGTGCTGCTGCTTTTAATGGCATATGCCCATATAAATATTAAGCTTACCTGGTTTTTCATACCACTTCTAAGTATCATTTTCTGTGAGCGCAGGATATATGTCCTGGCGGTCATTTCCAACTATTTTCTAATGATACTGTCTACATGGCTAACGGCACCCTATTTCACGGGAATGGAGACTACCTATGATACGTCTGTGAAATACTTTGCCAACGCCACCGGAGGTCTGACCATAGAGACTATCATCATGGTCTCGGCCGGAGTTGTTCTCCTCAAGCATATGGATAGATATTTAAAAAGCCAGATACTCAGCTATCAGACGATTCAGGAGGATGAAACCAAGCTCAGGGAGCAAATGGAATTACTGAATTCCATGGCGGGGATCTATGATCAGGTTAATTTAATTGATTTATCGGATCAGGACAGTATGTCAGAGATGGATATGAGAAATCCGGAAAAAAAGCTTATCCATATTTCAAAAGTTCAGACCCAATCCTCTATGGCCATTTCTCTCAAGCGAAATGTGGTGGCCGATCAGCTGGAAGCCTTTCTGACTTTCTCGAATTTGCATACATTAAAGAAAAGACTTTTCGGCAAAAAGATTATCTATGGTGAATTTATTAGCATGTCTACCGGATGGTTCCGGGCCCAGTATATTACTGTGGATGTGGATAAGGATGGCATACCCGACAAGGTGATATTCACCATACAGAATATTGATAATGAAAAACGGCGTGAAGAGCAGCTCATCCGTATATCCCTGACTGATGAGCTTACCCGTATGTATAACCGGCGCTGCTATGAGAATGATGTAAAATCTTATCAGGCGGGGAAAAAGGAAATTGAGCAGGATTTTGTACTGGTTTCCATGGATATCAATGGATTGAAATGGGCCAATGACAATAAGGGACATGCGGCGGGAGATGAGCTCATAAAAGGGGCCGCAGACTGTATGCAGTCAGTGGTTGGACACGATGGCAGGGTTTATAGGGTAGGAGGCGACGAGTTCATTGCTATCATGCATACGGATAAGTATGATGACTTAAAAGAACGTTTTTTGGAAAAGACTTCCAATTGGCATGGTATATATCTGGATAGTATGACGCTTTCTGTAGGCTGGGCTGCACACCGGGATTATCCTGAGGCGTCTATTGACGACTTAGAGAAGATAGCCGATGAAAGAATGTATGAGGAGAAGGATCTCTATTATATTGAGAGCGGCGCAAAGAGAAGGATAATATAGTCTATTTTGGTTATAGAATTATTGCTGCAATCAGGAATTATTTAGGCGTTTAAGGAACAGGTATTTATATATGTTTCGGATAAGTAAGTCTCAAGTTAAAAAATGGCTGATCTTTATCGCTTTCGTTGCTGTGGGAGCGGTGCTGAATGTTGCGGGTAATTATTTATCAGTTACCTGTTTTGATAATTTATTCTATCTGGATACCGTAGGGACCATGGTTGTGGCCATTATAGGCGGATATTTTCCGGGAGTCCTTACGGCACTGATTTCCAGTCTGCTTTCTTTCAGTTTTAATCCCATAGCCTTTTATTACCTGTCTCTGAATGTCATAGTTGCTCTTGTGACTTCGTTTTATTTGAAGAAATACTCGGTCAGGGAGAGGAATTTTATAAAGATATTTCTTTCCTATATTGTACTGATATCCCTGTGTTTCAGCTTTTTTGCCACCATACTTACCTATGGACAGGGGCAGGAGGTTATAGCAGAGGCCAGGGCCCAAATTGTTCAGAGCCTGACAAATAGTTTGGGCGTTAATATTTATTATTCCTTCTTTTTCAGCAATTTTATCATTAATCTCATTGATAAAAGTATTTGTGCGCTTTTTGCCTACCTGATTATTAGAATTATCCCCGATAAATTAAAAAGCAGCATAGTAAATGTTGGCTGGCTGCAAAAGCCTCTAACGTATGAACAGAAGAGGTTTATTGAAAAGAGACCGGCCAGAAAGATGTCGATCAAGATAAAAATCATCATAGCCCTTATTACGGCCTGTCTTGTCATCTCTTTTGTGATTGCCTCTATGAGCCGGATGCTTTTTATCTCCTATATGGAGAATAGGTATTTGGATGAAGCCAGCGGTGTTTCCTCACTGGCGGCCGGCGTGATTGAACCGGATATGGTGGATGAGTATATAGAAAAGGGCTATGATGCAACGGGTTACAAAAAAGTACAGGATCTTTTGTATAAGGTAGGAAATACAACCTCCAATGTAGAGGATGTATTTGTCTATAAGGTTGCGGAGGATGGATATACGGTAGTTTTTGATGTGGATAGGGAGAAACAGTATGAAGTTTCGCCCGGAACCCATCTTGATTTTGACGTATCTGTACTTCCTTATGTGGATATGATGCTGAGGGGGGAGAGTTTTGATCCTTATATAACGGATGATGAGGAGATTGGCTATTATTTGACATCCTTTTCCCCTGTTTATGATAATAGCGGCTCTTGCGTGTGCTATGCAGGAGTGGATATTTCCAAGAGAGACCTGGATAGCTACAAAGAGCAGTTTATGACCAGGCTCATCTCTCTGTGTCTGGGATTTATGATTATGATCATTGTGGCCGGCCTTTGGTTTTCAAAGTATCATATTATTTATCCTGTAAATGCCCTGGTAAAAACGGTCGAGGGATTTGGATATCTGGATGAGGATTCCAGGAAGAAGAATGTCGAGGATGTCAGGGATTTGGGAATCCATACAGGAGACGAGATCGAGAATCTCTATTTCGCCTTCCTCCAGGCCGTTGAAGAGAATATGATTAATTACAGCTATATGCTGCAGAACGCCAGGAACTTCGACGAAGCGCAGTCGGGTCTTATCATAGTACTGGCGGAATTGGTTGAGAACAGGGATGCATCGACGGGTAATCACATCAGGAAGACTGCGACCTATACCGGTATTGTGATGAACAAGATGAGGGAGCTGGGCTATTATAAGGATCAGCTGACCGATGACTTCATTACTAATGTAATTAAATCCGCCCCTCTCCATGATGTAGGAAAGATCCGGATTCCGGATGCCATTCTGAATAAGCCCGGCAGACTTACTGACGAAGAGTTTGAGATCATGAAGATGCATGCGCCCTATGGCGGGGAAGTGGTGGAACAGTGCATATTCATGCTGCCCAAGGCCCATTATCTGAGTGAGGCAAAGAAGATTGCGGAGAGTCATCATGAGAAGTGGAATGGAAAGGGTTATCCCCAGGGCCTGTCGGGCGAGGACATTCCCCTGTCGGCCCGGATTATGGCGGTTGCGGATGTATTTGACGCCCTTGTCTCGAAGCGTATTTATAAACCTGCCTTTGCCTTTGATGAGGCCATGGATATTATTAAGAAGGATTCCGGAACTCATTTTGATCCCAAGGTAGCGGAGGCCTTCCTGGCCGCACGGGAGGAGATAAGGGAGGCGGAGCTCCGGTTTAGGGATAGGGAAGAGGAAGAGAAAGAGAAGGGTTGAATACCCTTGATGCGGAAACTCATGATTTCTGGGAGCTATGGAATGATTAGTGACAGCCCTACTAAGAGGATTTATGAGGCTGTGAAGAGGATTCCCTACGGCAGGGTAGCGACCTATTCTCAGATTGCGGAGCTGGCGGGAGACAGGAATATGGCCAGGGCTGTGGGAAATGCCCTTCACAGGAATCCGGATCCGGAGAACATTCCCTGCTTTCGGGTCGTAAATGCAAAAGGGGAACTGGCCCGTAAATTTGCCTTTGGAGGGGCCGGGGCCCAGGCAAAGCTATTGGAGGATGAGGGTGTGGAGCTGGTAAAGGGAAGGGTAGATCTGGAAAAGTTTCAATGGAAGCAAATGTAGGCTTCTGCTATCAGCAGATTCATCTTCTCCGGTCCTTGTGATTGGCGTAGTATTTTCTCTTTTCCTCATACATGATTTTTTCCGCCTTTTTTTTTATCT
>JAILCB010000110.1 GCA_024680595.1 Lachnospiraceae bacterium
CTGTGCCCTCTGCTTTCAGCTCCCTGTGCTTTCAGCGCCCTCTGCTTTCAGCGCCCTTTGCTTTCGGTGCTCTCTGCTTTCAGTGCCCTCTGCTTTCAGCGCCCTCTGCTTTCAGTGATCCCTGATTTCAGTGCTCTCTGCTTTCAGTCACATCTGCCTGCACTGCTTTCTCGGCTCATTGCTTTCTGCTTGCTCCGATTTCCGCCTGCTCCGATTGCTGCTTGCATTTATAAGATATCATGTATAGAAGTTTGGTTTCAAGGATTCTGGTTTCGTTTCGTAACCATCTGCTATTATGGAAAATTTGCCTAGCTGGATTTCTCCATTCTTTCCTTGGCCATCATCCAGGCCAGGGTATGGACTGCCTGCTGAAAGCTGCCGCTGTGAATCATGCCCTCTATCTCATCAAAAGAATACTTTAATACCTGCAGAAACTCCGTTTCATCCAGATTCTGGGAGCTCACTTTTCTACACTTTTCTGCCAGATAGAGATGGGCATAATTATCGGCAATTGTGGCATTTGAAGGTATAGTCAGGAGATGGGTCCACTTATCAGAAATATAACCTGTCTCCTCCTGCAGTTCTCGCTTTGCCGCCTCCAAGGGATCCTCTCCCCCGGCAGCGTCTCCAGACGCCAGGTCATCCGCGTCCTTGGTCCTATACTCCCGCTTTTCTGCTCTTTCAATACCGCCGGCGGGAAATTCCGTAGTAACCTCCTCAATGCCCTGCCGAAATTGTCGGACGCAAATGAACCTGCCCTCCTCATCCGATGCCACAATAACCACATAATCCCTCCGGCTATAGCTATAATAGGGCTCAAAAACCGAACCGTCCGGGAAACGGTACTTGGATCTGCGGAAATCAATCCATTCGTCCTGTATAATATGCTCCCTTGAAATCTCCTGCCAGACCAAATCCCTTTCCTGACCGGCATTCTCTGTTTCCTCATTCCTGGCCATAGAAAAATGATCCATTTCTTTTCTGTCACTATTCATAGATATTATCCTTTCAATTATCACAGGCTCCTGTCACCGCTTTTGGCAGGTGGCAGGAGCCCTATTAATTCGAGGTATCCAAACCTTTCAGTCATGGGCAGCTGACAAAACAGCCGCATCCCATACTATTTCCATTATTTCTTGCGGCTAATCCCGTCACCATATATGGTAGACCAGTCATTCTTCATGGATATGGGGGTCCAGCCGAATTCCTGACAAAGACCCTGCATCTTCTCCGCACTCTTCAGGTTCCCATTCTCTCTTTCCGTATCATCACAGCAAAGCATAAATGCCATACTCTTATAGGGATTATCCGTTGTAACATATTCCGCCATACTGGCATCCCCGGAGCTGTTGCCAAAGGAAAGCACCGGCTGCTCTCCGATTTCCTGCATAATAACAGAAACCTTATTCATTTTCAGGTTCTTCACGATGAAATCCCCGCCCAGGATTAGCTCATCCTCATCCGTGAAAACATAATCCAAACCATCCGCATCTCCCTGGTGACTGGCAATGATTGTCTCGTCCGATCCAATTATCTGGCTCATGGGAAGATCCAAGGCCCCTCCCTCAGACAAAAGCCCCCTTACTATCAGGCGGTCGGTACCGCTTATGATATATACCTGGAAATCATTTGCCTTGAGGCAGTCAATCACCTCCAGCATAGGTTTATAAAAAGCCTGTCCCTTTGTCATCCCCTGGTAACTGGCTGCCGGCTCCTCCCTATAGGCACGTACATAGGAAAGGAAATCATCTACCGTCATACCCTCAAAGGCCGATGCAACGGCTTTTCCGTGCTCCATGTCCATTCCCTTGGGATAGGTGCCGGATTCGAAATATTCACCAATCCTTGCCGCAACATCCTTCTCATTGTCCGATGCCTTATCCTTGTAGTCCGGATCCTCCATGACCCGGTGGTATAAGAGCATATGATCGAAATAGCCGGGATCCGTTTCACAGAAGAGAGTCCCATCCAAATCAAATACCGCTATCCTATGCTCGGGTGGAATATAATCGGCACTGCTTTCATCTGTAATCGCTTCCATATAGGAAACCAGGGCTTGCCTTGAAGCCGCACTCTCTACCCAGGATGAAAGGATGACCTGTGGGTCCAATTCTTCCTTGGTCTCAGAATCCGCTGTCTTCTCCTCTTCCTTTCCTTCCGGTTTATTCTCATCCTCCCGGACCTCTGTCTCCTTGTTTCCTTCGCTATCTTCCCGGTCAGACTCCTCTTCCGGGGCGCCGGCCTTTCCGGGGTCTCCCTTATCCTCTATTTCCAGACCGGCTCCCTGCTCAATAGCAGCACTTTCCCCTGCTTTTCCTCCTCCGCTTGCTACTACAATTCCTCCAACCAAAAGAAGGCAGCAGGCTACAATAGCCACCGCCCTCCAGATCTTCAATTGTTTCCTCTCGTCCTTCATATCTCCCTGACCTTTCTCATACAATATATGAACTAATTAAACAAGTTCTCAAATGCCCATACATTGTATATTCAGAAATAATATAAGTCAAACATAAATTCTCAGTCAAAACACCTTCTCCTTCATCATGCCGGTATCATCTCCTAGAATGTACTCAGGTAATCCATAAAGCTGGTCTTATTCTCACCTGCTGTCGTAGTAGGCCTGCCAAGATCCTGTCGAGCGCCTATGGCACACTTAACCTCTATAAAACACAGAGAATCCCCCTCCTTTGCCTTCCTAAGCTCCCTTTCCAGGGAATCAGGATTCTCCACAGCAACTGCGGACGGGTATCCGCAGGCCTTGGCAATAGCAACCAGGTTAATCCTGCCAGCCACTGTTGGCATTCCGCCAACAGACTCGTGAGCTTCATTATTAATTACAATATGGACAAGATTATTAGGCTTTAATGCCCCAATCACGGCAAGGGATCCCATATGCATCAGAAGAGCTCCGTCACCGTCAATACACCATACCTTCATGTCTCTTTTCTGACTTGCTATACCTAGGGCAATGGAAGAACTGTGGCCCATAGAACCAACCGTTAAGAAATCATATTTATGTCCTTTGCTATCGGCCTCTCTTATTTCAAATAGCTCCCTGCTGGCTTTCCCCGTCGTGGAAACAATCGGATCCTCGGCGGAATACCTGGTGATTAGCCTTATGGCCTCTTCCCGCCTCATCAGATAACTATTTGAATACTTACCCTTAGCCTGATAAACAAATGCTCCTTTACGAACCACAAAAGCAACGTCTTTCCCTAGGGCCAGCTCCTTCCGAAAGTCTGTCATCTTTTCTGAAACTTCAGTCTCCGATGTATCCTTATCTATAATAAAGAAGTCTATACCCATATCCTGTAGTAACCTGGTGGTAATCTCTCCCTGATAGATATGCTGGGGTTCATCATGAAGCCCCGGCTCCCCACGCCAGCCTACTATGAAAATCACAGGAATCCCATATACTTTTTCATTTAAAAGTGAAGCTGCCGGATTGATGATATTACCTTCACCACTATTCTGCATATAAACTGCAGGAACCTTTCCTGTAGCCAGGTGATAGCCTGCGGCAAGTGCCGTACAATTACCTTCATTAGCCGCAATCACATGGTGCTTTGGGTCAATTCCATACAAATCCATCAAATAATTTCCCAAGGGTGCCAGTAATGAGTCCGGTACCCCCGAAAAAAATTCACAGCCTGTCAAAGCAACAAAATCTTCTACTTTCATCTCTTATTGAACAATCTCCTCTTTTGAATTAAATATGAAGCTATCTATTCCCAATGACCCTATAGGCTTTCGTCTTTACTATTCCTCACCTACTGCACATTTTTCTCAATTATTTCTGATATTATAAAGGAAGCAACCTTATCAATATCCTCAAAAGATACCTGCTTTACAAGATCCACTCCAAATGCCTTCTTTACCTTTGCAAGAAGCTCATCCGTATATGTTAGAGTTCCATTTTCGACTTTTTCAATGCCATCCAGATAAATGGATTCCCGGTTTTTCTTCCTCATTTCATCAATAGAGAAGTAATCCTCACAAATATGAGCTTCTACCCTTTCCCCTCTTCCATCCACTATAAGAGGATAGCCGCCAATTTCTCCAAATACACCCGGACAGTGAAGCTTGAACTTTTTCCCATCCCTGACGGCCCCGAGAACAGCCCTGATAATCTCATAATTACTGGAGGCATTCATCTGGTTACGCTTTGCATCCACCGGCATAGGGATACTGCACATAGAAAGAATTCTATCCATATCCACAGACAGTTTCTCCCCCCTATAGCGAATATCTATGAGCATCTCAACCCCCTGGCTATGTCCTTCCTTACTGATTACCACATCATGAAAATGAGATACTGCAAATGTAACATCAATATTCCAATAATCATCAATGTCCTTTTCCCTGGCAAGGGCAAATTTAATCCTAGGAAGAAGATGGTTTATATTACCGCTCCCGAAATCCGGATAGGCTTTTCCTGCAGATTTAAGCCAGGGGATTACAGCATCTGAATAGGATGTATTTATAACAATTGCATCCGAATCAGCCTCTTCATAGGCCTCCATGATATTCTTTGTAAAACGGATGGCTAAAGGAGACCAAATTCCGTAAGCCCGGACATTTGCCCATGAAATACTTCCATATTTCAGTCCCGGATAGGCCCTACTGCTATTCACGATGATATCCGGGCCGTATTCTTTTATCGCCCTTGTGATATCCGTCACATGAGTCAGGTCAACATCACCAATTGTCCTTATAGTGGATCGGTTCTGTCCTCTGATCATAGACGCAACCCTGACAATGTTCACATCAGATTGGAGTTTTGCTTCATTTCTGCCTGTAACACATATTTCTATTCCTTCATCTGCCGCAGACATCAGATAATCCAAAAGATAATTTCCAACACTTCCAAGACCAATGATCATTATCCTTGCTTTTCTTTGCTTCAATGCATCCCTCAAAACATTCAATTTCTCACTCGTAGACTTCATTATTACCCTCCAGTTCAGATATTTTCCGATAATCATCTATAGTATTGCAGTTAATCCAGTTACAGAAGGGAACGACTTCATATTCATGGCCTGATAATTCCCCGAAATATTCCTGTATATATTCCAGATTAGTATTCTGCCACCTACTTTCAGAAAGTTTATTAAAGACCCTTCTCACCCTATCCCCATCTACAAATTTCCAAATCTGTCCGGAATTAAATATAGCTGTAAATGGTTGGTTAATCTGTAAGGTTCCATGCTCTGTATCATAGATATAATGAACCCTTCCCTGGGTATCCATATACAAGGCAACCGCCTTACTTGCCAATATTGGATCATTATTGACTGTCAAAATGTTCTTTCCGGCCTTGCTGATCCTTTCACAGCTTTCCCTGTCAACATATAAATCGCCCTCTGCAAAAATGATTTCATGGGCATCATACTTCAAGGCCTCTTCTAAACCCTTATATAAACTATAACCAGAGCCGTATTTCTCATAATCTTCATTATTAACAAGGGTCATTCGTTCCCTGTATTCTTCAAAGCAGTTTTCCCTGTCCAGGGTCTTCTTTAATTCTCCAAATTCATATCCGCCAACAATGATATATTTATCCATATCGGGGAAATTATGAAACAGTCTGTAGAGCAGGGATCTCTTCATATTTCCTTCATTATAGAGGCATTTGATGATCTTCTTCTTGGAATCAACAGACGCATTAAACCGCCTTGCGATTCCGGCAACTGTCACAATCAATAATCTCATAGCTTAATTCCCGCCTTATACTCCTATCCTTAATCTATCTCTGTAAAACAAATCCTGCCTTTCAGAAAAGGACATCATCTCCTCTTCTATATTATAAGGAATCTTTATCATATTCAAACTCTCTGTATCCGTATCAATAATTGCATACTGGGCATGGTTATTGATATTTCTCGGCTGGCCTACTGAACCCGGATTAATAAAAATAGTCTTTTTCCGGTTTCTGGTCCGCAAATTCTCTACCTTATAATATTTCTCAAAAAAATGAGGCTCATGGGAATGTCCGGAGAAAACGTAATCATAAATATAGTAATCATTTAACTCATCCCCCGGCTGAATTCTACCCCAATATCTGTCATCGAGACTTCCATGAACAGCCAGACACTTTCTGTCTGCAACCGTGAATTCCAGACAGGCATCTTCACTCATTTGATTTTGAATATAATTAAAAGACTCCCTCTTTAGGATCTGCCGGGTATATCCTGCCGATTTCCTGCCCCTGTCGGAAGAGAACCTCTCATAGTTCTGCTTTATAATTGCATCTTCATGATTACCATATATATTACACAATATGGGCCTGTCAATTGCTTTAATCCTAGCAATCACCTCATTGGAATGAGGACCGTAATCGATTAAATCTCCCAGGAGAATGAATGCATCTACCTGCCTTTTCATTGATATATCATGAAGAACAGCTTCAAGGGCATTCATATTTCCATGGACATCCGAAAGTATTGCAAGAATCACTTTATTTCCTCTTTCTCCTTTAAGCATTGCATAGGAGAAGCTCATCCCCCCCGCACAATTTGGCTTCTTCCACATCTCAATGTCTTCTTCTGTCATTTACACTATAGTATTCTTTTTTATTCTCATACATTCTCGCATCTATGACCTTAAGTGCCTCATCCTTTAAATCATCACTAAA
>JAILCB010000147.1 GCA_024680595.1 Lachnospiraceae bacterium
GGGCTGGAAGGCTCTAAAGGGGAATCTGTGAACCCGCTTGATAGATTAAAGACCGAGTTTGAGCCCCAGGGAATGGAGATTGTAGCTATCTCCGGGGTGACCGGTCAGGGATTAGATAAGCTTCTTTACCGGGTATATGAAAAGGTCAAGGAATTAAAGGACGAGAATATCGTTTATGAGCAGGAATATTTCCCGGAAGAGCATATTGCGGAGGAACTGCCCTATACCGTATCCTATGATGAGAAAGAGAAAATGTATCTGATTGAGGGACCCCGTATTGAGAAAATGCTGGGTTATACCAATCTGGAGTCAGAAAAGGGCTTCCTTTTCTTCCAGAAATTCATCCGGGAGATTGGGGCCTTGGACAAATTAAAGGAGCTTGGGGTCCGGGAGGGCGATACGGTCAAGATCTACGGCTTCCAGTTCGAATACTTAGAGAATTAAGAGAGGATATATGGAAATTACGATAAATAGCAGGCAGAGAGCTTATTTGAGGAGCCTTGCCATGACAATGCAGCCCATTTTTCAGATTGGAAAACTAGGGCTGACCCCGGAGATTACTAACTCCGTGGACCAGGCCCTGGAGGCCCGGGAGCTCATAAAGATTAGCGTCCTGAAAAACTGCGACGATGACGTGAGAACCCTGGCGGATACATTGGCAGAGAGAACCCAGGCCGTTCCCGTACAGAATCTGGGCAGGAAAATAACCCTCTACCGGCCCGCCAAAAAGCCCAAAATAGAGCTGCCCAAGTGAGTTTTGAACCGGAAAAGGCGACCTGTGACTTAGATTTTTGGTTGGATTAAAAATGAGTAAAGAATGCAAGGTTGGGATTTTGGGGGGAACCTTCAATCCCATTCATATAGGACATCTTATTCTAGCGGAGCAGGCCTACGAAGAATTTGATTTAGAACACGTAATTTTTTTGCCTAGCGGTGTATCCTATTTAAAGAAGAATACGGGCGTGCTGCCTGCGGAGACCCGATACGAGATGGTTTCCCTTGCGGTTTCCGATAATGACCATTTCTCCGTTTCCAAGAGAGAGATTATGAGAAAGGGAAATACCTATACCTCCGATACCATTACGGAGTTAAACAGGGATTATCCCGGAACCCATTTCTTCTTCATTCTGGGTGCCGACACACTTTTTCAAATGGAAAACTGGTTCGAGCCGGCCCAGATCTTTGGGGGCTGTACTATTCTGGCATCGGTGAGAAATGGAAGGTCCACGGATGAACTGAAGGCAAAGATTCAGGAGTATGAGAAAGCATATAATGCAGATATCCGCCTTTTGAAGACTACGGATATCGACATCTCCTCCAAGATGATCCGCTCTTTTGCGGAAAGGAATCATTCTATCCGCTATTATGTTCCGGATTCCGTGAATGAGTATATTCTTGAGAAGGGTCTCTACAGAGGAGAAGCTCCCGAATATAAAGTGACGGAGAGTGAGAATTGACAGAGGAAATTAACCGTATTAAGAAGAAGATAAAAAAGGTCCTGGATAAAGAGCGATATCAGCATACCCTGGGGGTGGCCTATACGGCCTGCTCCATGGCCATGCGCTATGGGGAGAATCCGGACAGACTTTTCCTGGCGGGCATTCTGCATGACTGTGCCAAGAATATTCCCAATCAGGAAAAATACGCTCTTTGCAAGAAGTACAAGATTTCTCTGAATGAGACGGAGAAAATAGCCCCTTACCTCTTGCATTCCAAGCTGGGGGCCTATCTGGCGGAGCATACCTATGGCATTAAGGACATGGAAGTCCTGAATGCGGTACGCTATCATACGACCGGACGGCCCGGCATGTCCCGGATAGAGAAAATCATTTTTACGGCGGATTATATCGAGCCTAACCGCAAGAATGCACCCAATCTCCCGGAGGTACGCCGTTTAGCCTTTACGGATTTGGACGAGGCTGTTGTGAAGATATTGGATGATACCCTGGAGTATCTAGAATCCGGCAGCCGTCCTATCGATCCCATGACCAGAATGACCTATGAATTCTATTTAGATTACCTAGATTAAAGGAGGATGAGATGAAAACAAGCAGAGAATTAGCGGAAATCGCTGTTGCGGCACTGGAGGACAAGAAGGGAGAGGACATTTCTGTACTGGATATCCAGGAAGTGTCCGTTATCGCTGACTATTTCGTCATTGCAACCGGCAATAACCCGGCCCAGATAGAGGCTCTGTCGGATGCGGTGGAGCAGGCTTTGGGAAAGGAAGGATACGAGCCCAAGAATACAGAGGGTTACAAGGGAAAGAGCTGGATTCTCATGGACTACGGCGATATCATCATTCACATTTTTGATCAGGAAAACCGTATCTTCTATGATCTGGAGAGGATCTGGAAGGACGGCAAGAAGGTGGATTTTGATACGGACAAATAAGGGAAGGCTAATATAGAAGACAGGAGCCCTTTTTGGGGTGTTGGTTGACATAATTGCATTGGAGTGAGATACTTTAGTCTCACTCCAATGTTGGTGTAAAAAAGGTTTGAAATGTGGCAGCAGCCTTTCGGGGGAAATGCTCACATCCTGCTATAAAGGCGGAAGACGCCGAAGACTTTGCCCAGAATTCTGCAGTCATCCACGATGATGGGGTCCATATAGTCATTCTGGGGCTGCAGGCGGATATGGCCGTCCTCCTTGTAGAAGGTCTTGACAGTAGCGCCGTCATCAATTAAGGCTACGACAGTATCGCCGTTTTCCGCATCATTTGCCATCTGGACGAAGACCTGGTCCCCGTTCATGATACCTGCGTTTACCATACTGTCGCCCTGAACTCTGAGGACAAAAGCCTCCGAGGCGCCCATTCCCCGGGGAAGCATGTCGGTGGGGAGGGGGAAATAACCCTCTATATTCTGCTCCGCCAGAATAGGCTGGCCCGCTGCCACCTGGCCCACAATGGGAATACTGGTCATTTCCTTCCGGATCATATCGAAATTATCATCTATGATTTCAATGGTTCTGGGTTTGGTGGGATCGTGACGGATATATCCATTCTGCTCCAAAGTGGACAGATGGGAGTGAACAGAGGAGGTGGACCGGAGTCCTACTGCCTTACAAATCTCACGGACAGAGGGCGGGAAGCCCCGGGTAAGGATTTGGTCTTTGATATAGGCTAGGATTTCGCTTTGCTTTGCATTGATTTTTCCTTTAGACATAGAAGCCTCCTTATTAAATAAACTGTTTTAAATACTATAACATATTTATTCGGAAAAGCAAACACATATTCGATTTTTTGTGTTATAATCTCTTGCAGTTTCATTAGAAATAATCAAAACAGCCTTTACCCTGAATACACAAGGCTATTATTGGGCTTTATGAGAAGGCCTAAGGAAAGCCTTAGGAAAGCGTTCTGCATAATATGGCTGCCTTAATGGAAGAGCCGGAAAGCAGCCTTGAAGCCCCTGCATAGCAGGGCGAAAGCCATGAATGGGGATATATTGTGAAGAAATCATCTGTCGCAGTCATTATGACCTGCTATAATCGAAAAGAACTGACCCTGCAATGCCTTAGAGGCATTTTGGATGAAAGACTTCGTTTGTTCTTTGTAATTATGGATGATGGCAGTTCTGACGGTACTTTTGAAGCCCTGGCCTCTTTTCTGCAAGAACAGGGACTTCCCTTTTTTTTACTAAGGAGTAAGGGAAATCTATATTGGGCGGGAGGAATGAGGCTTGCTATGAGGAATCTCTTGGATAGCGGCCGCTGTTTCGATTATGTTGCCCTGGTAAATGATGATGTATGTTTTGAAGACGGGGCATTATTCCGCATGATAGAGCGGTCCCGCGACAAGGATGATATGCCGGTTTCCGGTGTGGTACGGGGTAGCGATGGAAATACATCCTATGGCGGTGTGGTTTATGACAGAAAACGCGTGAAACCCACCATGCTTTCTCTTGAAGACGCTAATCGTTTTCCCTGTGATACGGCCAATTGCAACTGTCTGCTTTTGCCCTGGAAGGCCTTTCAGGAAGCGGGACCCTTTGATGCCCATTATGTCCACGCAATGGCGGATTATGATTATGGCTTTACCTTACAGGGTTTAGGATATAGAATTTGGCTTACGGATTTCTTTGTGGGAACATGCGACGATAATCCCCTTTCCGGCTCCTGGCGCGACAGATCTCTGCCCAGACTGGAGAGAATCCGCAGAAAGGAAGCTCCCAAGGGGCTACCCTTTAGGCAGTGGTTTTATTATCTCCGGAAGAATTTTGGCTTATCCCAGGCCCTATGGCATAGTATTACGCCCTATATTAGAATTCTTCTAGGGATATAGCCTTCACCGCTAATTCGGAATTCCTGCAGACCGGATTTTTGCCGGGGAAGGAGACGAATTCCGCGTAAATCTACGGATTTCGGCTTCCTGCAGTTTCTGTCCGCAGTGCACCGGAGAATGAGACGATTTTCGCATAAATCTACGGATTTCGGCTTCCTGCGGTATCTGCCCGCAGTGCGCCGGGGAAAGAGACCATATTTGGCCGCTGTGCGCCGGGGGAAGAGACGAATTCCGCGTAAATCTACGGAATTGCAAATTAGAGAATTCTTCCTCTCTACGTTTCTAGAGTTTCTGAGAAGCGAGCGGGAGATTAGT
>JAILCB010000159.1 GCA_024680595.1 Lachnospiraceae bacterium
GCACCGGAATGATGAGGAAAAGATTGATATTCCCATTATTCATCTGACTGAGGCCCAGTGGAAGGAGGAGAAGGAGAAGATTCTGGTCCCCTTCAAATATGACGAGACAGACAGGCTCTTCCATATTGCCCTCTACGAGACGGAGACCTCCAAGTACCTCCTCTTCGATGTGGCCCATATCATGGGGGACGGCATCACCATGAATATCCTCCTGGAGGATGTGAGCCGGGCCTATCAGGGTCTGCCCATCGAGAAGGAGAAATATACCTTCTATGATTACATTCTGGATGAGAAGGCTGCATCGGATGCCGGAGCCAGAAAGGAGACTACGGATTATTATGAGAGCCTCCTGCAGGGCAGCCGCCTAAACCGCAGCGTCCTCAATAAAAAGACCAAGGAGGATCTGAATCATGCCGAAAAGGATGTGATCCGCAGGACCTTCGACAAGCTGACCATGCTAAAGGTCAAGTACTTCTGCCGGGAGACAGGTATTTCCGAGAACGTGCTCTTCCTCACAGCTTTTAATTATACCGTAGGTATCTTTAGCGATGAGAATGACCTCTTCACCAGCAGTATTCACAGCGGACGGACCAATGGCCGCTGGAGAAGGCTGGCGGGACCCCTCTTCAGGACCTACTTCGTGAGAACCACCGTAGTGCCCCACGAGACCACCATCGCCTATCTCAAGCGGATCGGCCGTCAGGTCATGGATACCATGCGCTGCCAGATCTCAGTGCCCAGGGAGGGTGAGATGTTCTTCCAGTATCAGGGAGATATCATTAGTATCCACGAGCTGGGCGGGCTTCCGGTGAAACCCATTCATCTGCAGCTGGATTCCCTGCCCTTTCATATGCAGGTCATGGCCCGGGATACCAATTACTTTGTGGAGCTGCGTTTCTGGAAGAACCGTTTCGATGAGGACCAGCTCAGCCTCTTCCTGGACTGCTACGAGAATGTGGTGGAGGCTATGCTTACAGAGCCTTCGGCCAGGTGCCTAAAGAAGCATCTGCCGGATAAGGCTTTCCCCATCCACTATTATGTCACGGCCGGGGAGCTCAATAAGGAAGCGGGCTTCGAGCTCATTCCCGGAGGTGACGGGGATGAGAGAATCAAGGCCTATATCCTGGACGACCACTATGGCAGAAAGCCCTACGGAGCCTGGGGCCGGCTCTATATCATGGACAAAGAGCCCGCCGGATTCAAGGATACCATTAATAATCCCTTCCGGGAGGGAACTACTCTCTACGACACCGGCCTGGATGCCAGAATCATGCTGAATGGGGAGATTGACTTCCTGGAGAATAGCGGCAGAATAGTGCTGACAGACGGCCATCTGGGCCGCAGATACTATGATCTGGGCCAGCTGGAGAAGGTCCTGAACGGAATTAGTCAGGTAAATCAGGCGGATGGCGCCCTGGTATATGACAGGAACCTGAATGAAATGAAGCTGGAAATGAATGTCCGCACCAATCAGGACTCCTTCATTAATATGATTCGTAACTACGCCGGAGAGAAATGTGGAAAGGATATGATTCCCGCCGTGGTTAATATTATGGGTGAATAAGCCCAAGCAGATACAAATCTATAGCGGATAAGGACAGGGGAGAAATAAAACCCCCTTTAGTGCAGGACCGGCCCCTCCTTTTGCGAGGGGCTGGTTTAACAAATTGAATGAAACTTGAAATACCTACTCTTCCGGCCCCCGCGAAACGAAGGGCCTGTCCCGCGCAAAACCCGGGATTACCCGGCACCGGAGTTGAACCGGCCGAAACCGGCGGACGCATCCCGCGCAAAGCCCGGGATTATCGAATGTGCTTTTTTGCCGCATTCGGAAAAAAACAAATTCAGGAGTGAGAAAATGGATATTTTCAATAATCAAGAGAAGAAACGGGAGCTTGAGGATCCAATTAAGTTGAGTTACGAGGAAAAGCAGAATATATCATGGAATACCCTGGAAAACTTCCATGAGACCAGTCAGGTAAAAACCGGCCTGGGGGCCAAGTATTCTGAGTTCGATGGCAAAGATATGTTCGCCCTGAGAGATTTGCTTCTAAGTGATAATGATCATAAATCCAAGAGTTTTAAGGGGATGTCGGATGCCGTTAATCAGCTCCTGAATTTGGCTAGAAGTAAAGGGAAATACGTTGATGAGGGCGGGAAGAATCTCACCAAGGATTTTTTCGAGGCCCTCTATGCCGCCAAGGACAGCGTGAATCTATATCTGGAAAAGCATGCGGGTTACCGTTGGCAGTCCAAGGGAGAGCGCAGGGTTCAGATTGCCATGCGCCTAAAGAGTCTGCTGAACGGTCTTAATTCTGAGGTGAAGCGGGTTCAGAATGAGCTTCCTGCGGAAAAGGCCCGCAGGGTGGATTATGCCAGAGAAAACCTGACGGAGGAGGAGATTCAGGCACGGGAGGAAAAGCTCAAAACCGACAGGGTGGAAGAGGATATGCTGGCCATTGTTGAGACCGGGGAGTTTGGTAAGCCTCTAGATATAGAGGCGGATAAGAAAGCCCGGGAAAACTGGGTAATTGTAGGCTATAGCCAGGAATTAAAGGAACTGGTCAAGGGTTCCGGAGCCATCAAGGTTGATAAGCAAAGCAAGAATGATTTTCTCGCTTTTCTCATGGATCAGAATAACCGGCTTGTGGCAAACCGTATGGCAATTTCTATCCTGGCGAATGAGGGAAAGAAAATCACTCACAATATGCCTTGGCTCAAGAAAGAGCTTTCAGAATACATATTTGAGAAAATGGGCCAGGAAGGCATGCTCATGCAAACCACTGATTTTTTGGATAAGGCAAAGGAGCAGATTAAACATTACCGCCTGGATAATTTGGACAGGCTGGAGAAGCTGCAGGAGCGGGCTCAAACCTTTTCCCACGAACTCCATGTACCCCTGAATAGCGCCAATCTCTATGAATATCCTGCCATGAAACAGCTCTTAACTGAGTCCGACGATCAGGAATTTGCAGAGCGCTTACAGTCTCTCAAGGAAAACACCAGGGTCCTGGATAAGGAAATAGGGAATGTTTTGAAGGAACAGTTTTCCTTGGTGACTAGGCGGACTATCGCCAAAAAACTGGTCCGGAATCTTGGATCTCTGCGGGTCTTTGGCAGCCGGGAACAGGTCATGGGCCAGATGTCTGTTTTCCTTGATATGCTGAAGTATACGGCCCCTGAAGAATATATGACAGAGGAAATGCTAAAGAATGTCATGAAGGATCTGAAAATTCCGGGGGAGCGCAGGGATCATTTCATTAATCAGATCACGGATGGCCATCCCGAATATTTCACCCAAAAAAAGGATATCTATTGGGAGGCGCGGGGCAGGCAATATGCCGAGAATGTGGCGGAGAATGACAAGTCCTACACCAAGCTCTGCGACAGGAAGGATGTCTGCCTCACCCTGGCACAGTGGGAGGAATTAGAGAAGCTGCAGCTGGAAAACGGTATATATAGCAATAAAGCCTATAAGGAATTAGTCAAGAATATTATACAGTCCAAGCCGGAAGGACAGAAATTATCCAGAAAGGAATATATAAGCAAGCGTAATTTCAAGGACGCCCAAAAGGAACCTGCCAGACAAAAAAAGATTGCCGCAGAGCAGGCCCGTATAGACAAATTGGGCAATAGTATGGACAGCAAGTTCCTGGTTCAGCTGTCCGGAGACGGCAGCAATGTCTTTGAGCCCTATCGCAGGCTGGATGCGGCTTTCAAAGGCAACACCGAAAAGCTAAAGGCAAAAAAGGAGGAGGAGAAGCGCCTGCTGGAGGAGCGGGAGAATGACCTATATCACACTCTTCAGAGGGGCGGAGTGCCCAAGGCAAAGTGGAAGGAATTAAAGGAGAAATTCCGCCTGCTCCTTTCTGATATCAGAGAAATCACAGAGGATATGAATGAGGACGAGAAGCTCGCGGTCCAGAGGGCCAATCTGGAGCATTTCGGCGTCCGGACCTGGGACGAGGCCATGAACAGGCTGCAGGGATTGGCCATGGACTTCCTGGGCGGAAATCCGGAGTCTGTAATAGAGGCCAAGTCAAAGTATCAGGAAGGTCTCTATTGGTTAAAAAGCTATGACGGGGGCAAATATTGGTCTGTTGGGGAGTTTCTGGTGGAAATCCCCGAGGTCTATGATGCCATGATGAATAAGAGCGAGGCGGAATTCGAGGTTTTCCTCAAAGACACAGTGGATAAAAAGCTGCAGGCCTATAACGAAGCCATGCGCCAGGTGGAACAGGAACGGGAGGAAAAAGGAAAAGGCGGCGACAGGTCTATCATCACAGAGGGTGTCATAAGGCAGTTCGGCTACTCCTATATCCGCAATATCTATGAGGGGAAAATCAGCGGGGACGCCCAGTTCTTTGAGAATCAGCTGATTAATTATAATGAAAAAGTTTTCTCCATGAAGGTAGATGGCGAAAATAGCATTAGAGAAAACATCAAGGAAATTGAAAAGGAACTGGATAAGTGGTTAAAGGCAGAGGGCAGGACCGGGCCTGAGGCTTTCGCATTAAAGGTCGGGGTTCTGGGCAAAATATATGAGCTGTCAAACACGACGGAGAACTTTGAAAAGCTCCTAGACCGCAAGGAATTAACGGAATTTGCCAGGCAGGAATTGGCCCAGTCGATGAAAGACGTTCTGGAGAATGCGGAAGAGAACAATATCTACATCGAGAATAGGTTCAAGGATGAAAAAGCCAAGGACAGCGGTGAAAGAGAAGAGAAAATAGAGAGTATCAAGGAGGCCAGGGAAGAGGGGCGAAAACAGAGATCTGTCTATCTGGCCATAGATACGGAGAGATTATCCAATGTACAGATTGGAAAAACCCTGGTCCGGGTGGAGGAAAAGGGCAGAAGGGGAATTAAGCTAAATACAGCCAAGGCGGATAATATGCGGGGCCGGATTCAGAAGTATTGCAGTAACTACGAACTGCCGAGCGTATTGCGTGACGCCCTGGTGGAGGAGGGCTGCAGCGAGGCCTTCTCCGGCCGCATTACCAGTGTCATGTGGAGTAATTCCAAGCTCCGCAACCACGCCTCCGCCATGAGCAGACTCTATAATATACTCACCAGCGATAGCGAAACGGATAACGCCATGTCCTCGGAAGAGGCCCAGATGTACATTGTCAGGCTTTATGGGGACATGAATAATCGGAGCCTCTTTGATGAGGTAGGAAAACTAAACATCACCTCTCTGCGCTCCTCGCCTGAATACAAAATATTCCGGGAGAACTATAGGTACCTCATGGATCTGGAGAATAAGGAGTATGAGAGCCCCCATTTGGAGAGGGAACGGCTGAAAGCAGCCAGAAACCTGAGAACCATCATGGTCACCGATATTGGGATTCTGGACAAGGACGGAAAGAGCTATGATGAAGATC